>JAFMRC010000190.1 GCA_017354375.1 Nocardiopsaceae bacterium
TGCGGCCCGCGCCGCCGCGGTCTGCCCAGCCGGGGCCTGCCCCGGCGCGGCCGGCCTGGCCGGGTACTCCCACTGGGGGCCGGAGCCGGACTTCCGCTCCAGGACCGCGTCCGGTAGCCACACCAGGGCCGTCAGGCCCTGCTGCGACCCGCGCTGGAGCCGGACCCGCACCCCGTGCCGCTGCGCCAGCCGGCCCACCGCGAACAGGCCCATGTGCCGGGTCACGGACGCGTCGATCACGGGCGGGTTGTCCAGCCGCCAGTTCAGCTCCGTCAGCCGGGACTCCGAGATGCCGATGCCGCTGTCGGAGATCTCGACCAGCACGCCGCCGCGGGACAGCTCGTCGGCCGACACGTGGACCTGGGTCTCCCTCGGGGAGAACGCGGTGGCGTTCTCGATCAGCTCGGCGAGCAGGTGCGCCACGTCCGACACCGCCTGGCCCTCGACGAAGACGGCGGGCACCCGCTCCAGCGTGACCCTGGTGTACTGCTCGATCTCCGAGGTCGCGGCCCGGACCACGTCCGCGAGCGGCGCCGATTCGCTCCGCTTGCGCGCGCCCTCGTGTCCCGCCAGCACCAGCAGGTTCTCGGAGTTCCGGCGCATGCGGGTGACCAGGTGGTCCATCGAGAACAGGTTGGAGAGCCGGGCCGGATCCTCCTCGGCCTGCTCCAGGGAGTCGATCAGGCGCGCGAGCCGCTCCAGCAGCACCTGGCTGCGACGGGACAGGTTCACGAACATCCCGTTGAAGTTGGCGCGCATCATCGCCTCGTCGCTCGCCAGCCGCACCGCCTGGCGGTGCACCTGGTCGAACGCCCGCGCCACCTGCCCGATCTCGTCACCGGAGGTCACGTCGATCGGCGCGATCTGGTCGTCTTCCTCCTCCGGGGCGGACGTCTCGCCGATTCTCCGCACCCGGTCCGGGAGCTCCGTCATGGCCACGTCCAGCGCGGCCGCGCGCAGCCGCTCCAGCGGCCGCACCATGGACCTGGCGACCAGGATCGCCGCGGCGACCACGATCAGCAGCACCACCAGCGTGCCGATGGCGGTGATCCACGCGCTGCGCTTCGCGCCATCTTGCAGGACGTGGGCCCGCGCGGCGATGCTCTTCGCGATCTGCATCCCGACGCCCTGCATGCCGTCGATCTTGGCGGACATCTTCTGGTACCACACGGCAGGAGCGGTCTGCTCGGTCAGGCCGATCTGCGGCACGTCTTGGATCGGGTTGGTGTCGCTCCGCATGAAATTCGCGATGAGCAGGGCCTCGCTGGCCGCCGAGGTGTTGAGAGCCGCCTGGAAGGCGGTGTTCTGCGGCCCGGTCGCTGTGTCCTGGAAGGCGGTCTCCTCTAGGTCCTCCTCGGAGACGGCCGCGCCGAACGAGCTCTGCACGTCGGCGTTGAAGGATTTCTGGAGGAACGCGTTGTACAGCAGCAAGCGCTGCTCCGATGCCTGCTCCTGCGCATTGGTCAGGGCATTGAGCGTCCGGACGTCATCGGCGAGGGCGGAATCGGACACGCCCTGCGCGACCTGGTCGTTCAGCTGGATCAGGTCGGTGAGCGTGTTCGCGTAGGCCTGGATGATGCCCGTGGCTTCACCACCGGCGTCCCCCAGGGCCTGGGCGCGCATAGCGTGCAGGCTGCCCGGCGCCGAGTCCGAGGCCACGGACTTCGCCTCGGATACGATGTTCGCCGGGAAGTCCGAGCCGATGCCCGAGGCCATCCTCTGGACGCGCGCGGCCTCGGAGTTGGTGACCGCGTACAGGGACTGCATCACCGACGGGTTGCCACTCCTGTCGGAGGCGGTCTTGTCGCGCTCGTTTTCCAGGTCGTGGGTGAGGACCACCAACTGCTCGCCGAGCGCGGCGAGCCGGGACACGCGCCCGAACTGCTCCTCGCCGCTCACCGCGCCCTCAACCCGCAGGCCGCCGAAGACCAGGCCCATCATCACGGCCACCACGATCACCGCGATCAGCCGGGACGACACCGACCAGTCCCGCAGCGCCCTTATCCGCGTTCGCAGCCCGGATTTCCGTCGCGGGCCGCGGACGGCCTCCTGCCTGCCGCGGACGGCCTCCTGCCTCTTTCCGCGACCGTGCCCGCCCCCGGAGTGCCCGCCCCCAGAGTGCCCGTGATGACTCATGTGTAACCCTTTAACGTCTGATGCCCGAAATATATTAACGGCGGGAAATAGCTCCATTATGGCCCGTACGCGAGGATACGGGGCGGGTTCTCGCTCGGGGTTGTGGAAGGGTTATCGAACCTGCCGATTTTCCGTCGCCGCCACTCCCTTGGCCGCGCCGCCAAGGTAGAGCTCTCCGATCTCCGGGTGCTGGAGGATCTCACGGCCGGTTCCGGCTAGCCGCACGACCCCATTCTCCAGCACGACGCCACGATCGGCCAGCTTCAGGCCGGCCCTGGCGTTCTGCTCCACGAGCAGGATAGTGGCGCCTCCGGCGCTCATCTGCCGCACGGCACCGAACACGGTCGCGGCCGTGCGCGGGGACAGGCCCATCGACGGCTCGTCGAGCAGGATGACCGCCGGGTCGAGCATCAGCGCCCTGGCGAACTCCGCCAGCCGCTGCTGGCCCCCGGACAGCGACCCGGCCTTCCGGCCCGCCCACTGCCTGACCTCGGGAAACATCCCGTATACGCGCTCCATCCTGCCGCGGATCAGATCGCGGTCACGCAGGATGTAGCCGCCGAGGTCGAGGTTCTCGGCGACGGTCATGTCGCCGAACAGGCTGTGGTCCTGCGGCACCTGGACGACGCCGCGGTCGAGGATCTGCCTCGGCGACTTGCCGGCCAGCTTCTCGCCGTTCAGCGTGACCGTGCCCTTGCGCGGCTTCAGCAGGCCGCTGAGCACCCGCATCAGGGTGGACTTGCCGGCGCCGTTCGGGCCGACGACGCAGGTGATGGCGCCCTCGGGCACCTCGAAGGACACGCCGCGCAGCACGTCGCCGCCGCCGTAGCCGGCGACGATCCCGTCCAGGGTGAGGCTAGCTGCCATCCGCCGCGTCCCCCGTCTCCCCGTCGCCGCCCCCGCCGTCCGGAGCGCCGGGGCCGTCGGCATCGGTGTCCGGGTCCTCTTCCAGATCCGCGCCGAGGTAGGCGTCGAGCACCCGCCGGTCGGAGCGGATGACGTCCGGCGGCCCGCTGGCGGTGACCTCGCCGGAGGCGAGCACCGTGATGGTGGAGCACAGCCCCATCACGAACTCCATGTTGTGCTCGACGATCAGGAACGTCGTGCCGTTGGCGTTGAGCTGGCGGATCCGGTCGGCGATGTGGGTGACCAGGGTCGGGTTCACCCCGCCGGCCGGCTCGTCGAGCAGGACCACCGCCGGGTCCGCGACCAGCACGTAGCCGAGCTCCAGCAGCTTCCGCTGGCCGTAGGACAGCGAGCCCGCGGGCAGGCCCGCGTGCCGCTCCAGGCCGACGAACTCCAGCAGCTCCCGAGCGCGGCGGCGGTCGTGGCCCCGCTTGCGCCGGCCGGCGACGAGCATGTTCTCCTCCACGGTCAGCCGGGCGAAGATCCGGGTGAGCTGGAAGGTCCGGCCGATCCCCGCGGCGAACACCGTGCCCGGCCGCGCGTTCGTGATCTCGGTGCCGCCGAGGAAGACGCGCCCGGCGTCGGGGCGCTCGTAGCCGGTGATCACGTTGAACAGGGTGGTCTTGCCGGATCCGTTCGGCCCGATGAGGCCGGCCACCGTTCCCTCGGCGACCTCGACCGTCACGCCGCCGAGCGCCTGGACGCCACCGTAGGCCTTGCGGATGCCGTCGGCGCGCAGCAGCGCGGTCATCTCAGCCTCCTGATCCACTCGCCGCCGGTCGGGATGATGCCCCGCGGCACGAAGAGCACGACGACCAGGAAGACCACGCCGAGCACGATCTCGCTGGCGCCGGCCAGCTGCGGCTGGGTGTTCAGCCACAGCGTCCCCGGCTCGACGAGCAGGGCGCCGAGCACCGGCCCGGCGATCGTCCCGTAGCCGCCGAGGAACGTCATCAGCACCACGGTCAGGTCGAAGAGCGGGTCGAACCCGGTCTGCGGCTGCACCTGGTTGACGTAGTAGAACCAGACGGCGCCGATCGTCGCGGTGAGGCCGGCCGACGCCGCGAACGCCGACAGCTTCACGCGCATGGCCCGCACTCCCAGGCCGCTCGCCCGGTCCTCGTCGTCCCTGATCGCCCTCAGCCGCAGCCCGAACGACGACCGGCGAACCAGCCAGGAGAGGGCGACCGCGCCCGCGGCGCAGGCCAGCGCGATGTAGTAGAAGCGCGTGTCGTACACCGACTCCTGCCAGGTCAGGAACGGGGAGGATAGCCCGGCCGACCCCCCGGTGAACGAGAAGTTGAACGCCATCAGCTGGAAGATGAAGAAGATGGCGATCGTGATCACGATGAACGTGTGGCGACGGACCCGCAGGGCGATCAGCCCGAACGGCACGGCGATCGCCGCCCCGACCGCGGCGCACAGCGGCAGCAGCTCGAACACCGCGGCCCCGGTGATGTTCCAGTCCCTCGCCGCGATGCCCATGGCATAGGCGCCGCTGCCGAAGAACACCGCGTGCCCGAGCGAGATGTACCCGGAGTAGCCGGAGAAGACGTTCCAGGCGCTGGCGGCCGTCACGAAGATCATCGCGAACACGCCGTAGTTGGTGACCGCGGGGTCCGGGAAGGCCAGCGGGAACGCGACCGCGGCGGCGACCAGCAGCACCAGCCCGCCAGCCTTGGCTCCCCTCTCCCCGATCACTGGGCGCGCACCTCCTTCCGGCCGAAGAAGCCCCGCGGGCGGATCACCAGGACACCCACCAGGGCCGCGTAGAACACGGCGATCGCCCAGGTCGGGTACCAGATCGTCACCACCGACTCCAGGGTGATCATGAAGACGGACGCGGCGAGCGCGCCGGCGATGCTGCCGAGGCCGCCGAGGATGACGATCGCCAGCAGCCGCGATATCAGGTCATATCCGCTGTTGGCGTTGAACGCGTTGGTCGCCCCGAACACCATCCCGCCGGCCGCGGTCACCGCGACCCCGATGCCGAACGTCAGCGCCCCGACCCGGCCGGTGTCGATGCCGACAAGCCGGGCCGCGGTCTCGTTGGCCATGGTCGCGCGGACGCTGCGGCCGAACCTGCTGCGGTACAGCAGCAGGTAGACCGCCGCGACCAGGGCGACCGCGAGGAGGAAGCCGTAGACGTAGATCCACGGCAGGTAGAAGCCGGCCACGTGCAGGCTCGCCGTCGTGTACGGGGCGCTCAGCTGCACGTTGTTCGCGCCGTAGATCTTGTACAGCACGCCCTCGACGATCAGCGCGACCGCGTAGGTGACCAGCAGGGTCATCGACGTCCGCTCGGCGCCGCGCAGCCGCCTGATGAACGCCCAGTGGACCACCACGCCGAGCGCGAACATCGCCGGGATCGTGATCAGCAACCCGGCGAACAGGTCGATGTGCGCCCGCGTCGACAGCGAGTAGCTGAGGTAGCCGCCCAGGACGACCAGGACCCCCTGGGCGATGTTGATGATGTCCAGCACGCCGAAGATGAGCGTCAGGCCGACGGCCATCAGGGCGTACACGCCCCCGACGAGTATCCCGTCGGCCACCGCCTGGTATATCTCCCGGACCATGGCCTCCTCAGCTGCTCCACGCGGGCTTGGCGGCGAGGATCGGCACCGACCCCGGCGCCCCCGGCGGCAAGACCTGGTCGTAGGAGCCATTCTTCTGCCACTGGAAGATGAAGGACGCCGCGCTGCCGTTCTCACCGAGGTCGTCGAACCTGACCGGTCCCTGCACGGTGCTGATCGGGTGGCCGCCGTGCAGGTAACTGATGATCTTGGCGTTGTCGGTGCCGCCGGTGGCGGTGATCGCCTGGGCCGCCACCTGGCCGACCGCGTAGGCCTCGGCCACGTCCGCGTTGACGCCGGACGCGCCGCCGCCGTACTTGGCCACGTACTGCGAGACCATCTTCTTGCTCGCCGCGTTCGGGTACCCGGGGTACCAGCCGTTCGGCACCATGACGCCGTTGGCGTTGGCCGCGCCGACGGCGGACGTGAACGACTGGCCCTGGTCCGGGCCCGCCGCCGCGATGAACATCTTCGGCGTGTAGTGCTGCTGCTCGAACGCCTGCATGAACGCGCCGACCGTGGGCACGTCGGTGGAGCCCAGCACGACCAGCTGCGCGCCCGAGGCCGCGACCTGGTCGGCCGGGGCCTTGTAGTCCGCGACCTCCTCCGGGAAGACCTTGGAGTAGACGGTCTTCACGCCGAGCTTCCGCAGTTCCTCCTGGGCATGCTGCACCGGCGGGTCGGCGAACGGATCCTGCGCCATCGGGTAGGCGGCCGTCTTCGGCCGCCTGGCGGGCGGCAGCGACTTGATCCAGTTGACGAACGGGACCATCTCATCGGCGATGGGCAGGCTGACGTCGAAGACGTTGTGGTCGGCCTGGTTGGGCGGCGCGTCGAACACCGTCGGCGCTCCGCCCGCGCCCTCGATGAACGCGTAGCCCGCCCGCGCGGCCACCGCCTCCGCGGGCGTGGTGATCAGCGAGGAGAACGGGCCGAACGTCAGGTCCACGTGGTCGGTGCTGATCAGCGTCTGGTAATTGGTGACCGCCTGGTTCGGGTTGCTCGCGTCGTTGAGGACGGTCAGCTTGACCTGGCGGCCGTCGATGCCGCCGTGGGCGTCGACGTCGCTGGCCCACAGCTTGTAGCCCCGGTCGAACGCCTGCCCGTCGGCCGAGAAGTCCCCGGTCAGGGACAGGGACGCGCCGATGGTGATCGGCCCCGAGGACGAGCCGCCTCCCGACGCGCTCCCGCCTGAGCCACCGCACGCCGCCAGGGCGCCGGCCGACGCGATGGCGACCGCGACAGAGGCGAGCGCCGTCCGGGAAAAGCAGGCGAAGTGCGGTCTCACGCCCGACCCCCTCCATGCGTACAATCGTTTGCACCAGACATTGCCCGCGCCCCGCTGATTTGTCAACGCTCTCCTGGTAACGCCCCGCTCACTCGGCTGGGCGGCAGGGTCAGGCCGCTCGCGGACTGGGCGCGCGTCGATCCGCGCGCCACCAGCTCCGGGGCCAGGTAGAGGATCTTCACCGGCGCGTCGTCGCCCTCGATCCGCTCAAGCAGCAGCTTGGCCGCCTCGGTGCCCAGCTGGTAGTGCGGGAACCGCACGGTGGTCAGCGGCGGGCGGAGCCGGTCGATGAACGGCATGTCGTTGAAGCCGATCACCGACATGTCATCCGGGCAGGCCAGGCCCAGCTCGTCCAGCGCGCCGTAGCAGCCCACCGCGAGCATGTCGTTCGCCGCCACGATCGCGGTCAGGCCACCTGGGCTCCCGGGACGCCCGTCGCGGTCCAGCAGTTCCCTGGCGCAGCGCTGTCCTTCCTCGATCGAGTAGGCGGTGGCGTACACGACCTGGCCATCGGCGACCGGCAGGCCGTGGGCGGCCATCCCGGCGGCGAACCCGCGGTACCGGGAGGCACCGGTCGAGGTCTCCTGCGGCCCGGCGATGTGCCCGATCCGGGTATGCCCCAGCAACGCCAGGTGCGTGACCGCGGCCTTCTCGCCCTGCTCGTTGTCCACCGAGACCGAGGAGAACGGGTACTCCTGCGCGATGCGGTTCATCAGCACGACCGGCACCTCGGCCTCGACGGCCTCCGCGAGCAGCGGGCTGTGCAGGGTCGCGGTCGCCAGCGCCAGGCCGTCCACGTGCCGCGCCCGCATCTGGTCGAACAGCGTCCGCTCGCGGTCCTCGTGGGCGTCGGTGTTGCCCAGCAGCGCGACGTACCCGCGCTCGGCGAGCCTGTCCTCCAGGCCGCGCACCATCGGCGGGAACAGCGGGTTGTTCAGGTCCGGGATCAGCACGCCGATCGTGTGCGAGCGCCGGGTGCGCAGGCTGCGCGCGACCGGGTTCGGGCGGTAGCCGAGCCGCTGCGCCGCCTCGGTGACGCGCTGCGCGGTTTCCTCGCTGACCAGGAGCCTGGTGCTCGGGCTCAGCGCGCGCGACGCCGTCGCCGGATGGACGCGAGCCGCCGCCGCTACGTCCCGTAGCGTCGCCGGCCGGCCGGACTTCCCCATGGTGCTAGCTCTCCCGCCATCTTCCGGAAAACCTCGCCGGCCCGGGGTCGCCCCCGGGGGCACTGTCACCCTACCGTGCGCGGCGCCAGCCAGGGCGGTGCCAGCCAGGCCCCGTACCAGCCAGGTGACCAGGCCGGGAGCTCGTGCGACGATGGAGGCATGCGGATCACTGACGTGGAATCCACTGACCTGTTCACCGGCACCGCCGCCCGCCCCCTCCAGATCATCCGGGTCACCGTCGAGGGAACCGAACCGTCCGCCCCGGCCGCGGCCGCGACGTTGCGAGTCGCGGGGACCGGGGTGAGAAGCCTCGATCCGTTCGGGATGAATGATCTCGCACTGGGGGAAAGCCGCACCTTCGAGGTGCCGGTGGCCACCGACGGGCCGCCGGGGGTCGCTCGTCCGGTCACCGTGATCGGGCAGGCGGCGAGCGGGCGCACCGAGCAGTCCGCGACGATCACCGTGGCCGAGCCCGGCTGGACGATGTGGATGGTCAGCCACTTCCACTACGACCCGGTCTGGTGGAACACCCAGGGCCAGTTCACCGAGGCGCGCCTGGTGCTGCCCGACGAGGACGGCGAGCTGCCCGCCGTCCGGACGGCGTTCGAGCTGGTCCGGCTGCACCTGGAGAAGGCCCGCCGGGATCCGGACTACAAGTTCGTGCTCGCCGAGATCGACTACCTCAAGCCGTACTTCGACGCGTTCCCCGCCGACCGGGCGTTCCTGCGGCGGCTGCTGGCCGACGGCCGCGCCGAGCTGGTCGGCGGCACCTACAACGAGCCGAACACCAACCTCACCAGCGCCGAGCTCACCATCCGCAACGCGGTCTACGGGATGGGCCACCAGCGCGACGTCCTCGGCGCGGACCCGCGTAGCGCGTGGATGCTGGACGTCTTCGGCCACGACCCGGGGTTCCCCGGGCTGATGGCGGACGCGGGCCTGACGTCGTCGTCGTGGGCGCGCGGGCCATTCCACCAGTGGGGGCCGGACGACAACACCCGGATGCAGTTCCCGGCCGAATTCGAGTGGGTCTCCCCCGACGGCACCGGGCTGCTCACCTCCTACATGGCCAACCACTACGGGGCGGGCTGGTCGCTGCACCGGGCCTCGGACCCGGACGCGGCCGAGCGCGCGGCCTACGACCAGTTCCGGGAGCTGGCGCCGGTGGCGGCGACCCGGAACGTGATGCTCCCGGTCGGCGCGGACCACGTGCTGCCGGCCCGCTGGGTGACGGACGTGCACCGGTCGTGGAACGCGCGGTACGCATGGCCCCGGTTCGTGACGGCGATCCCGCGGGAGTTCTTCGACGCGGTACGCGCGGAGGCGGCGCCGGGGGCCTCCCCGTCCTCCGGGCTGGCGGTCTCCGGGAGGCCGGTCTCCGGGAGGCCGGGCATCACGCCGCAGACCCGGGACATGAACCCGGTCTACACCGGCAAGGACGTGTCCTACATCGACACGAAGCAGGCGAACCGGGCAGCCGAGGTCGCGGTCGGCGAGGGCGAGCGGTTCGCCACCCTCGCCTGGCTGCGCGGCGCCCGCTACCCCGCCGAGTCCCTGGACAAGGCGTGGCGGCAGCTCGCCTACGGCGCGCACCACGACGCGATCACCGGCACCGAGTCCGACCAGGTATACCTCGACCTGCTGGCCGACTGGCGGGAGGCGTGGCAACGCGGCGACGAGGCCCGGCGGGACGCGCTGTCATTCCTGAGCGGAACGGGCGGCACCGGGATCGTGACCGTGTTCAACGGGCTGGCCCGCGAGCGCGACGGCATGGCGACGGTCACCGTCCGGCTGGAGGAGCCGGGCACGCCGTGGCTCACCCTGACCGACGGCGACGCCGGGGTTCCCGCGCTGGCGGAGCACGTACGACGGCACGCCGACGGGTCGCTGGCCGAGGTCACGCTCACGTTCCGCGCCAGCGCCGTGCCCGGCCTGGGCCTGCGCCGGTACGGCCTGC
>JAFMRC010000438.1 GCA_017354375.1 Nocardiopsaceae bacterium
GCCTGAACCTGACCGCCTAACCGCATGCCGCCCGCCAGGCCCCGCCGCCACGGGGTCATGCTGTCGTGCCCCGGACCATGGTCACGTGAGCGGGCTGGGGTGGTTTATTTCCGGTCAGACGCCGATGCGCCTCCTCGGACGCCTCCCGAGACTGATAACAGCAACAGGCGGCGCAATGGGTGACCCTAGCCTTGTGGCGGGGTCAGCCCGGGCGCGGGAAGACCCGTCTATCGCGACCACCAGGCCGGCAGGCAGACTAGGGGTATGTCTGATCTTCATGCCCGCCACCGCGCGGTCATCCCGAACTGGGCCGGCCTGTACTACGACGAGCCGATCGAGATCGTCAGCGGCAAGGGCTGCCACGTCACCGACGCCAGTGGCCGTACCTATCTCGACTTCTTCGCCGGCATCCTGACGAACATGCTCGGCTACGACGTGGCCGAGGTCCGCGAGGCGGTGGAGCGGCAGCTCAGCACCGGCGTGGTGCACACCTCCACGCTGTACCTGATCCGCAGCCAGGTCGAGCTGGCCGAGAAGATCGCGAAGCTGGCCGGGATCCCGAAGGCAAAGGTTTTCTTCGTCAACTCCGGGTCCGAGGCGAACGAGACCGCGCTCGCCGCCGCCCTCATAGCCCGCAACGCCAACCAGATCCTCGCCATGCGCGGGAGCTACCACGGCCGGACGTTCGGGGCCGTGTCGGTGACCGGAAACGCCGGGTGGAAGGCGAGTAGCCACGATCCGTTCGGCACCCACTACCTGCATGGCACTGACCGGTACCTGCCGCACTACGCTCGCCTGAGCGAGGCCGAATTCATCGAGGCCTGCGTCGAGGACCTGAGAACCCTCCTGAGCGGGGGGATCCACCCCCAGGACGTCGGCGCGCTGATCGCGGAGCCGATCCAGGGCGTGGGCGGGTTCACGATGCCGCCCGACGGGCTGCTGGCGAAATACAAGGAAGTTCTCGACTCCCACGGCATCCTTCTCATCTCCGACGAGGTGCAGACCGGCTGGGGCCGCACCGGCCAGCACTTCTGGGGAATTTCGGCGCACGGGGTCATCCCGGACCTGATGACCTTCGCGAAGGGCCTCGGCAACGGATTCGCGATCGGCGGGGTCGTCGGCCGCGGCGACCTGCTCGACGGGATCCGGGGCAGCGGCATCTCCACGTTCGGCGGCAACCCGATCGCCACCACCGCGGGCAACGCGACCCTCGACTACGTGCTCTCCCACGATCTGCAGAAGAACGCCCAGGTAACGGGCGATATCATCATCGGCGGCCTGCGAGAGGCCGCCGGCGAGATGGAAATCGTGGGCGACGTCCGAGGCAAGGGCCTGATGTTCGCCGTTGACCTGGTTGATCCGCGCACGAAGAAGCCGAGCCCGCCGCTGGCCGGGAAGGTGCTGGCGGCGGCGAAGGACCGGGGCCTGCTGATCGGCAAGGGCGGCCTGTACGGGCACGCACTGCGAATGGCGCCGCCGATGACGCTCACCCAGGCCGAGGCACGCGAGGGCCTAGCGCTGCTGACCGATGCGCTGACCGCGGTGAACCAAGAGGCGCTGACGGCATGAGGGTCATCGCGCACTGGGTTAGGGATTGGTTATGGAGACGGTGCTGCCGTCCAGCTTCGTGATCGGAATGCTGAATCGCTCGTTGTATCCGTGAGCGTGGTCCTGCAGGTAGCTCAGCGCGATCGCCTCGCCCAGCTGGATGGACGTGTCGGTGTCGCTCCGCCAGTGGATCCCGGCGTGGATGCCGTGGCCGAAGCTGATGTTATGGGCGAGCTTATGCAGTTCGCCGTTGACGGTCAGGGATCCGGGCTTCCCGCCGGCAGGAGGCGCGGGCGGCTTGAAGGCGGCGGTACCTTTCCCGTTGTCGGTCGGCACCAGCGGGTCTTCGATCGCGGCGGTGCCGTCGAAGAAGAACTTCAAGGCGGTGATGCACGCGCCGGCCACGGTGCCGTGCCCGGTCGGGTAGGCCGGATGGGTGGGCGAGCCCTCGGGGAAGGCCTGCGAAAGAAGGTAGCTGTCGTTCGCCTCGAAGCTGGCCTGCACCGCCCGGGAGTTCAGGACCGTGTCGCTCACGTGTCCCTCGATCGTGCCGCCCTGCCCGGTCTTCTGCAGGTAGACGATCGCCCCGCCGGATTCCGGGCGGTGGCGCAGGTGCGACCACCATTTCTGGTACCACACGCCCCTGATCGCCTCGCCGGCCACCGCCGCCAGCGTCGCGACGACATCCGGCAGCCCGAAGGTGCCGAAGCCGTTCTGGGTCTTGGAGTGCGCATAGGGGTTGCCGGGATTCAGCGGCACGTCGAGCGTGCCCAGCACCAGCGACGCGATGAGGTACTCCTGGTACAGGCTGTCGTCGTGGGTATAGGCGGCCAGGCCGCGCCCGTCGTGCAAGAACAGCGGCGGCTGCACCGGCGTCAGGCTCCGTCCCGTTGATATGCCGTTCTGGACCTCCTGGAACTCCTCGGGGTCGGTCATGAAGTCCTCGTGCGCCTTGTTGGTGACGTACTTCTGGACGATCGGCAGCTGCCCCAGCGTCGTGTCGTGGAGAAGGAACTGCGACAGGTAGGGGCCGCTCGTCTCCCCGGCGAAGCCGCCACGGAACAGCAGGTCCGGCGTGACCGCGCCGTGGGCGTCACGAGGGCCGGCGTAGGCGGGCAGCGATGACAGCTCCGCAGCCGCCCGCTTGGCGATGGGATTGCTCCCGTAGCGCGCGAACGGGACGTCGCGCAGCAGCGAGGCCCAGTACAACTCGACCAGCTCGGTCGCGTAGGCCTCGCTCGCCAGCGCGGGTGCGGGCGGCACCCCCTGCTGGCTGCCGTCCAGGCTGTCCAGGAAGAAAGCCAGGCCGGCCTGCGGGCCGTTGAGGGTGCGCGGGCCGCCGAGCACGATCTTCTCGAAGTCGCCGGGATCGCCGCTGGCCAGTGCCGCCTTGAAGGACTGGTACGCGGCGGGGTCAACCACGCCGATGCGCGACTGGAGCACGCCCTTCGTGTAGGTCCCGGACTTGTCGCCGTAGCGTACCTCGTCACCGTTGTCCACCTGCGCCACCGGGGCGACGAAGCCGTCGCTCCCCGCTTCCCGCGTGCGTATCGCCAGGGACCGCGGAACGCGGTTGCTGGTCGCGGGCGTCAGTTCCTCGTTAAGCGTCATTATCCCCGTCCTCCGTTCCGCCGCGCGCTGTTCTGACGCGCCGGCGATAGCTAAAGGGAGGGTGCCGCTCTTTCCGAGATACATGATTCCGGACTTTCCGGTATATGTGGCCGTATAACGGCGCGGGCGGTGCGCTCGGAGCCGGGGCCGCAGCGGACGACGGGGCGGCGGGTGACGGGGCGGCGGGCGGCGGCACGGGCGGGGTGAGCCGCAGCGACGAGACCAGCGTGTCCACATTGCCCTCGTCGAGATTGCCCGGCACGGTCACGTAGAACACGGCGGGCGCGGCCCCGTTCCCGGGGTCGGTGACCACGACGGCGCCCATCTCGTTCGTCCAGGCCATGCCCTGCGAGCTGGTGTAGGTCTGCGTGAACGTGATCTCCCAGCCGGGGTGCCCGCTGATGGCGACCGGCTGGCTTTGCGTCTCGGCGAAGTTGTGCGGCATCGCCGCGTAGTACGCGCCGTTGAACGCGTTCACCAGGGCGCCGGTGACATTCTCCAGGTCGGCGGTGCTGCGGTAGCCGTACTGCGGCGGAAGCTGCCCGGAGCAGGCCGCCCCGTACCAGGTGGCCTGGCCGCCCGTGGCCTGGCTGCTCGGGACTTGCCCGGCGACGGCGGATTCACCGGCCGCCCAGTTGAACACCTGGGGGTTGCTGAGGGTGGGCGGGCAGCCGGATGACCACGGCGCGGATAGCTGCCCGTAGCTCAGGCCGGAGGTGGCGTCGGTGATCGTGGACATCGTGGTCGCCGACGGGCTGGCTGACGCCGACTCTGACACCGGTGGTGACGCCGAGGGTGACGCGGACGCCGGGGCCGTCTTCCTGGCCGCCCCGGCCCCGGCGTCGGAGCCCGAGGCGGAGTGCCGGGCCGGCGAGCTCATGCCGACGACGGCCAGCGCGAT
>JAFMRC010000191.1 GCA_017354375.1 Nocardiopsaceae bacterium
GTGATCCTGGCGGTGGCCGCCGAACGCCGTGCCCGGGCCCCGGCCCGCGCCCCCGGGAGCCACGATGCCGTGAACCCGTCCGCCCGCCACAAGCCGAAGGGAGGGGCGGCGCTGCTGCACCCGGCGCGAGCGCCGCGTCTGTAGATGAGCCTCGACCCGTTGCTACTCGACCTGCTCGCCTGCCCCATAGACAAGCAGGCCCTGCTCTACCTGCCCGGGGACGACCTGCCCGGGGACGGCGTGCTGTACAACCCGCGGCTGCGCCGCAGCTACCAGGTCACCGACGGCATCCCGGTGCTGCTCGCCGACCAGGGCTCACCGGTGACCGACGAGCAGCACGCCAGCCTGCTGCGCCGGGCCGCCGCGGGCGAGGCGGATGGCACGGCGACCGCCACCCTGCGGATCCCCCTCCGGGACCTGCTGCGGGACCTGCTCAGCGAGGACCCCCTCAGCGACGACCCACTCGATGACGACACCCTCAGCGACGGCACCGCCGGCCTGCCCGCCGCCGAGGACTCGGCGTCCGCCTAGCCGGCCGCCCTGGAGGAACAGATGGCTCACCCCGAAGAGCAACCCCTGCCGCCCCTGGCCCGGGTGGCGCACCGCGCCCGGGTCGCCCTGCGGCGAACCCCGGCCGCCCTCCGCCATGACCTAGGCGACCTGCGCCGCGCCCGCACGCTGCGCTGCGTGCTGGCCGGGATCGGCGCGTTCCTGATCGCCACCGGCCTGATGCTGCGCTTCTACGCGGCGCCCCTGCTGATCCTCGACGTGCCGGGCTACTACGGCAAGCAGGTCCTGACCGACCCGCATGCCACCTACTTCAACCAGGCGAAGCTCACGATGGTGCGGAATGCGCCCCTCAGCTACGTCAACACGATCCGTGGCGACTCGTCCGCCGCCACCGGCTCCACCGACACCTGGGACTCCTACGCGTACCTATGGGATCCCAAGACGGGCGAGCGGCTGGAGAACACCTATCAGCGCGCCGTGTTCAACCGCCACACCGGGCAGCTGCTCGACTGCTGCGGCGCCTCGGTCAACGACGACCCGAACGTCCGCCAGTACGGCCAGGGGAACCTGTTCCCGCTCGGCACCCAGAAGACCACCTACCAGGTGTACGACGTCAACACCGAACGCGCGTGGCCCGCCAGGTTCAGCGGCACCGCCGTGGTAGACGGGATACTTACCTACAAATTCACGCAGCACATCCCCGCCACCCAGGTGCAGAAGGTACCGAACATCCCGATGTCCCTTCTCGGCATCCCCGGCGCGAGCTACACCGTCACCGCGAACCGCACCTACCAGGCGACCAGCACGTTCTGGGTCGATCCGCGCACCGGTATCCCGATCGACGTGGAGGAGAAGGTCACCTCGCAACTGCACGACCCGTCGGACATCGGCTCGCTGACGGTGGTGAGTGCGGACCTCAAGATGACGCCGTCCAACCAGGCGAGCCTCGCGGCCTACTCCGGCGACCGCGCGTCCCAGATCACCCTGTTGCGGCTGATCGGGCCGCTGGTGGCCCTGGTCCTCGGCGTCCTGCTCCTGCTGGCCGCCGTGTTCTGGCCCCGCCTGAGGCCTGGTTGGCCCCGCCTGAGGCCTGGTCGCGCCCCGGGTTCCGGGGTCAGCGGGAGCGCGCCCAGTCCGCGATGACCCGGGAAAGGCCGGGCTGGTCCTTTACCCAGGTGAAGTGCGCTCCCGGTTTCGCCGTGCCCTGGGAAGCGGTGTAGGCGCGGCGCGTCACGCGAGCGTTCGGAATCTTCGCGAGCAGGGCCTCCGTCGCGGCCTTCGGGGCGAACGAATCGCGTTCCACGCTGATCGCGAGTACGTCGCCCCGGTATGCCCGGAGCGCGGCCTCGTAGTCGAACGACCCGGTGGCCGCCTGGAAGCGATCCGTGCGAACCGTGTGGCACCAGTCCCGGATCAGCGCGGCGGGCTGCCTGCCGCCGAAGCCGAGCCGGTCCCCCGGCCAGTATCCGGCGACGCGGGTGGTGAGCTGGATCGCCTGCAGGATGGGGACCGCGGCCCAGCGGCGCACGCCGCGGAAGTAGTAGTGCCCGGTAGAGCCGCTGGCCGCGAGGACGAAGGCCATGTCCGGGGCATAGTGCCCCGCGGCGATCAGCCCGAGCTGACCGCCGAGGCTGTGCCCCACGACGACCGGGGACGCGAGCGGGAAGCCGTCCCGCAGCTCGCCGAGGATCGCCGGGAAGCACCGTTCGACCAGCGCCGCGTATCCGTCCTGGCCCGGCGTGGCCGCGCCAGGACGTACCTGGCTGGCGGTGAAGTCCGCCAGGATGACCGCCATGCCGTCGTTCGCCCATGCGCGCAGCAGCGGCGCGTAGTAGTGGGAGGGAACGCCCATCGCCGGCAGCAGCACGAGCGCCGTGTCCGCGTCCGCCTCGCCGTAGACGCGGAATGACCATAGCCCGGCCTCGTCTTCGACCCGCCGCGAGCCTGGTCCTCCCGCCCGGGGCTTCTTCTTTTCTGATGGCGTGGTCATGGTTCAGAGGGCGAACCCGCCAGCCACCTCGATGACCTGGCCGGTGATGTAGCGCGCGTGGTCGGAGGCCAGGAAGCAGACCATGTGCGCCACCTCGTCGGCCGTCCCCAGCCGGCGGGCGGGGATCATCGCCGTGAGCAGCTCGAGCTTGTCATCCGAGAGGCCCGCCAGCATGTCCGTGTCGATCAGGCCCGGGGCCACGGCGTTCACCGTGACGCCGGCCCCGGCTACTTCCTTGGCCAGCGCCTTGGTGAATCCGATGATCCCCGCCTTGGAGGCGGCATAGCTCACCTGGCCGGGCGCCCCGTGGACACCCGTGGTGGAGGCGATGTTGATGACCGCTCCGCGCTTTCTCTTGGTCAGCGGGACGATGAGCGGGTGCGTGGCGTTGTACATGCTGCCCAGGTTCGTCTCGATCACCTCGTCCCAGTCCGTCCGGGGCGTGCGGGCGAATGCGCTGTCCCGGGTCACGCCGGCGTTGTTGACCAGCGCGTCCGGCGTGCCCAGGCATTCGATGGCCGCTTCCGCGAAGTTCTCCATGTCCGCGGCATCGGACACCTGAGCGCGCAGGGCCATGCACTGCCGGTCCGGGTAGGCGGCCCGCATCTCGTCGCGCAGCGCCTGCGCCGCCTTGGCGCTTCGGTGGTAGTTGAACACTACCTCCGCCCCCTGGGCGACGGCCAGGCGCACGATGGCCGCTCCGATTCCGCGTGACCCCCCGGTGACGACCATTGCCTTGCCGGCGAGCGGGAGGGGTCCCGCGGACGCGCCGTCTGCCGTCACGCCAGGACTCGCGGCTTCGGCTTCTTGCTGCGGCTGACCTCACGCTCACGCAGTGCCTGGTACCGCTCTTCCGCCAGCAGTGTCTGGATCATCGGCGTGTAGAACGGCCCGTCGCCGACCAGCCGGATCCTGTCATGCTCAACCTGGGCGTATCCCCGCTCGGCCAGGGCATCCCAGATGGTGGCGAACTCGTCGTAGACGTCGATATCGAACGCGTCGCGGTAATCGGGCCGGCTGACCTCGAGGCTGAAGATGTTGCGGAACAGCATCGACAGCCGCCAGTCCACCATGGTGTGGCGGAAGCCGCGCTCGACCGGGAATTCGCCGTTATCGAGGCTGTCCTTGTACCTCTGCAGGTTGTGCCAGTTGATGAAGGACCAGGCATGCCCGTCGCCGAGCTTCGGATCGCCGAAGAAGGTGATGGCCGCGTACCCGAGCCCCAGGGTGTCCATGGTGCTGAACCCGTGCATGACGCCTTCTTCGTACGGGCGCGCCGCCGGGTCTCCGGGCTTGCGGAAGTTATACGCCGTGACCTGCTCGTATCCCTGATCGGTGAGGAAGTCCCGTGAGGCGCGGTACATCTCGAGGTTGCTGAGCGTGGACGGCAGCTCGTGGAACCGGTTGAGCGCGAAGTCTGTTGGCCCGCCGACGTTCAGCTCATAGTGCGTGATGTCGTACACCCCCCATGACACGAGGGTTTCGAGGTCGGCCAGCATGCTCGACGTGGTTTGCTGCGGCCATCCGAAGATGATGTCCACGTTCGCCGCGAGGCCGAGCTCGCGCGCCCATTCCAGGGCGTTCGTGACGTGCCTTGTCGTCTGCTGGCGCCCGCTGAGGCGGTTGAGGCGCTCGTTGACCTGCTGCACGCCCATGCTGATCCGGTTCATCCCGGCATCGCGGATGGCGGTCATCTTCTCCCGGGAGAAGAGCTGGGGTATGCCCTCGAGGGTCAGGTCCGCTTGCGGGTAGATGGTCGGGAAGAGGCCGCGGACCAGGTCCATCAGCTTGTGGTAGACCTCCGGCCGGTACAGGTTGGAGGTGCCGCCGCCGAAGTACACCGCGCCGAGTATGGCGTCGCTCATCTGCTCCCGGTAAAGGTCGGCCTCGCGTTCCACGTAGGTGTAGTAGTTCTCGAGCGCCGCGTTTCCCTGGAATTCCTCGACGGGGAACAGGCAGTAGCCGCATTTGCCGGGGTTCGTCCGGATGCAGTAGGGCACTCCGACATACAGGTTCACCACCGAACGGGGGTTCATCTTCCGGGCCCGGTGCCTGTCCTCGGCGATCTCGTCCATGGGGACGGATAGCTCGCTCCAGTAGCGCGGCGAGGGGAAGCCGTGCTGGATCTTGTTGACCTGCCGCTTGTCGAGGTGAGAGTCGATGTAATCGTTGACGAAACCGGAGTCGAGCATTTTGTGCTCATTCCTTCCATGCGTTTATTCGCGTAACACGGACCGCCGCGACTAGGCGGTCGCCGCGGCCGACTCTGCCTTGGCCGGCTCCTCTGCCTTGGCCGGCTCGAGGGCGAGGGCCCTGTCGAGGATGTAGCCGCAGAGATCCTGCATGCTCTGGTAGTCGAGGGCTTCCATGGCGTCGAAGCGGAATTCGAGGGTTTCCTGGATGCGCCGCTGCAGCTCGGTGATCATCAGCGAGTCGAGGCCTATTTCCAGCAGCGCCGTCGAGGGATCGATGACGCCGTCCTCGATGTCGAGCTCGGCCGCCGCGGATCCCAGGGTGTCCAGGATCTCCTCGGACAGCCATTCGTTGATGACGGCGATGCGCTCGGGGCGGGAGAGCGGCGTGAGGCGCTCAACGAACTCTTTGCGCCGGCTCTTGATCCGGCGGCCGACGGGCGGCGTCCCCGCCTTTCCCGCCCCGGAGGCCGGGTTCAGCGTCGTCACGTTCCTCAGCTCCAGGCCGTCGATCTCGGCGACGAGGTTCCCGGTGTCGTCGAGGATCTCTATACGGGCCACCGCCGCGGTTCCGCTCTCGTTCGTCCGGACTTCCGCGTGTCCCCACACGTGGCCGGGGAAACTGCCGTTGACGGTCAGGCGCCGGATGGAAGCGGGAACGTAGGCGCCTCCCGCCGGCCGGCCGGGCATGGCGGCCAGGGCCGCTCCCACGAGGTGGAAGCAGCCGTCCACCATGGTCGTGAACCGGTACTCGTGCCCCGGGTCCCCGGCGCCGTCCGGCGCGGCGGCGACGCGCCCGATGGCCTCCCCGCGGGCGTCTTCGTGGGCGGCCTCCCCGCGGGCGTCTTCCCTGATCCAGGCCTCCCGGACCGTTGAGAAGCTGGCGCCGTACTCCAGGCCGTTCTGCCGGAAGTTGCCGTACAGCAGCCCGGGCGCGAGGGCCGCGCCGATGTCCCGCCGGAGGGCGGCGAGATCACCTGCCCCGTCGCCGTCCGGGCTGGCGTCGCCGTCCGGGCTGGCGTCGCCGTCCGGGCTGGCGTCGCCGTTCGGGCTGGCGGCGACGCCGGCCGGGCTGGCGCCCCGCGCGATGGATCCCAGGCAGTGCGCCGCGATGGTGGCGCCGTCCCGGCTGCCGACGGTGAACCGCAGCTGGCCATCATCGTCGTCGCGCAGGGATTTCTCCAGCGTGACGCGGACCGTGGTCGCCTTCGCGGGAACCATGATGAGGGGGCGGGAGAAGCTGACATCCGTCATGGTTACCTGCTGGCCCTCGCTCTTGCGCCCGTCCGCGAGGGAGCGGAAGGCCCGGAGGGCCATCTCCAGGTAGCCGCTCGCGGGGAAGACCGTGGACCCGAGGACCCGGTGATCCGCCCAGGGCGCGGCGGGCTCGAGGGCGGTCTCCTGGACGGAGACCAGGATCCTGTCCCCGGCCACGCCCTCCGCCTGCTCGTCGAGTTCTGGCGGCCGGTAGGCGATCGGCGTCTCGTCGTCCAGCCGCCCGCCCAGCCAGTACCGCGTCTTCCGGAACGGGTACTCGGGGGCTGGAATCCGCCGGCGGCCCTGGTCCGCGAACAGCTTCCCGAGCTTGACCGGGGTGCCGAGCGTCCAGAGCGCACCGGCCGTCTGCAGGATGTTCCTGATGTCGTTCCCGTCCCGCAGCAGGGTCGGGAGCAGCCGGACATCCGTGGTGCCGAACGCCCCGGTGACGGCGGGAATCAGGGTCGGGCGGGGGCCGATCTCGACGATCGCCGCGCATCCTCCCTCCATGATCTGCTGCATGCCCTGGTAGAAGCGCACCGGCTCCCGCAGCTGCGTGCCCCAGTAGCGGGCTTCCTCGTCGCCGGTCAGGAACTCGCCGGTCACGTTCGAGAGCACCGGCACCGTCGGCTTGCCCAGGGTGAACGCGGTCGCGCCCTCCTCCAGCCGATCCAGGATCGGGTCCATCAAGGGGGAGTGGAACGCATGGGAGACCTTCAGCTCCCGGACGCGGATCCCGGCCTCGTCGGCGAGCCGGGCAACCTCGTCGATGTCCTGGGTCTTGCCGGACACGACGACGCTCCGCGGGCCGTTGACCGCGGCGAGGGCGACGGTTGCCTCCCGGCCCGCGAACAGCTTCCGCGCCGTCGCCGGGTCGGTGCTGAGGGCCACCATCTTTCCGTCGCGGGGCAGGCTGCCCATCAGCTCGCCGCGAAGCACCACGAAACGCGCCGCTTCTCGCAGGGACAGCATTCCGGAAACGCAGGCCGCGGTCAGCTCCCCGATGCTGTGCCCTATCGCGACGGAGGGCTTGACGCCCCACGAGCCGAGCAGCTCGGCGAGGGCGTACTCGACCGCGAACAGGGCGGGCTGGGCGAACCGCGTATCGTCTATCCGCTCGGCTGGCCCCTGACCGAAGAGCAGGGTACGCAGCGGCACCGTGAGGCGATCGTCCATGGCCGCCGCGCACCTGTCGATCGCGGCCGCGAACTCCGGCTCGGACTCGTCCAGCTGCCGCGCCATCCCGGCATATTGCGAGCCTTGCCCCGTGAACACGAAGGCGATCCGGTGCTTCCGCCGGACCTGGCCCTCAGCGGCGGACGTGGAGCCGCGCCCGCTACGCCAGCGGCGCAGGTTCTCGGCCACCTCACTGGGACTGGTTCCCGTCACCGCCAGGCGGTCCCGTAGCGCCGCACGGCCCACCGCGGCGGTGAACGCCGCGTCCGGGAGGATCCCGGGCTCGGCGCCGGCGAGGAAGTCCGCCCACTGTCCAGCCAGGTCATCCAGGCTTTCGTCTGATTTCGCCGACAGCACGAGCAGCTCGGCCGGGCGCGGGCTGGTGGCGCCGCGGGGGACGGGCGGCGCTTCCCGGACGATGGCGTGCGCGTTCGTCCCGCTGTAGCCGAAGGAGTTCACCGCCGCCATGCGCGGCTTGTCCGCGGGCGGCCAGGGAACGGCCGAAGTCGGCACCTGGACGCTGGCGTCCTTCAGGTCGATCTTCGGGTTGAGCCGCTCGAAATGCAGGCTGGGGAAGATCGTCCCCAGCTGGAGGGACAAGCTCGCCTTGAGCAGGCCGAGCAGGCCCGCGCCAGCCTCGATGTGACCGAAATTGCTTTTCACCGAGCCGACGAAGACGGGGCGCTCGGGCGGGCGCTGGCCATATTCGGCGGCGATGGCCCGCATCTCGATGGGGTCGCCGGTATACGTCCCGGTGCCGTGCGCCTCCACGTACCCGATGTCGGCTGGATCCAGCCCGCCCTGGCTCAGCGCGGTGCGCATGACCCGTTCCTGGGCACGGCCGTTCGGCGCGGTCAGGGCGGCGCTGCGACCGTCGTGGTTGACGGCTGTCGAGACGATGCTCGCGAGGATCGGATCCCTTCTCTCAACGGCGACGGACTCGCGCCGCAGGAACAACGCCACGCAGCCCTCGCTGCGCACGTAGCCGTCGGCGTCCGCGTCGAATGCCCGGCACTGGCCGCGCTGGGAGAGGAGCCCGACCTTGGAGAACTGGATGTGGACGGATGGATAGAGGATGACGTTGACGCCCGCCACGATCGCGGCGTCGCACTCGCCGCTCAGCAGGCTCTGGCGGGCGAGGTGCAGGGCCAGCAGCCCCCCGGAACATGCCGTGTCCAGGGTCAGGCACGGGCCGCCCAGGTCCAGGAAGTGCGCGACGCGGCCCGCGATGATGCTGAGCGCGTCGCCGATCGCGTCGTACGGGGTCGTGTTGTAGCGCCGCCGCTTGCCCTCCTTGAGCATGGCGTAGTTATTCGTATTCATTGAGGCAAGGAAGATGCCGACGTTGCCGCCGCTCAGCTCACTGGGATCCTGGCCGCCATTTTCCAGGGAATGCCATACGGTCTGGAGGAGCAAGCGCTGCTGCGGGTCCATCGCGGCGGCTTCGGGCTCGGAGATTCCGAAGAACCCGGCATCAAAGCATTCGACGTCGCTGATGAACCCGCCGTGCCGTACGGTCATCTTGCCGGGCTGAAGAGGATCCGGGTCGTAGAACGTATCCACGCTCCACCGGTTCTCCGGAATCTCCGTCACGCAGTTCCGGCCTTCCAGGAGCGCGCTGGAAAGGCTGCCTAGGCTCGTCACGTTGCCGCCGAGGTTGCAGCTCGCGCCGACAACGGCGATAGATTCCATGCTCACTGCGGGTATCTCCTTTTCGGTGCTAGCGCGTGCTAGCGCCTAGCGCGAAGGGTGGTGCGCAGCACGCAGTAACCGCGCGGTCGGCGGCTGATGATGTTCACGCGTAAAGACGATCCCCGTTTATCCCAACGGAGGTCGTGTACCCCACCCATGCTGTTAAGGACGTTAAACCGCAGGCGCTCATGCCCGCAGGGCTGGCATAGGAAAGAAGCTTATTAGTTCGCAGAGAAGAGAGGATCGTGAGTTCGATGGAATCGACGTGTTCGATGGCTGGCCACGCCGCGGATCACGGCCAGCGTTGCCCATAACGCTAGGATTCAGCGCTTCTTATGTCAAGAGGCAAAAAACATTCATAGAGTAATCAGCTATTACTAAGCTGGTTCAACCAGAGTGTCGCGTGTGAGATTATCTCGTGTAAGTTGCGCATAACGCTCCTTGAACTCGGGGCCATTTTTGTCGTCCGTGATGATGATGTGGTCCGCGACGATGGCGTGGTCCGCGAGGTCGAGGCTGACGCGAGCGCCGAGGTCGGCGCGCCCGAGTTTGAACGGAGCTGAACGGGTGTCGTGTTGGATGAGGCTATGGTACGCGATATAGTGTTCGCATAAATGATCTTCATCGAGTAGTCACACGTTCAGGAAGCGGAGGTGTTCCGGTGGCGAGGATCGCGCTAGGCGGGTCCGGCGGCGAGGCGCTGCTGGCCGGCGCCGTGGCGCGTAACGAGGCGCTGCTACGGAACGAGGCGCTGCTACGGAACGAGTCGCTGCTACCAGGGCCACGAGGGTGTCGCCGGGTCGCCGCGGACATGACCCTCGCGGACTTGGTGCTGCCAGGGACGCGCGTGCTGGCCGACGTGCCCGGGACATCCCTGCACTGGAGGCTGGGGGCCGACGTCGAGAGTACATACTGGGAGGCCGGCGGCCCGCCGCGGGAACCGGTCATGGTGACGGCGAGCGGGCTCGTTGACGGCTCCGCGTGGCAGGCACACGACGGCCTGGCCGGACTCGGGCCGCACGGATTCGCTCAGCACGGGATGAGCGACGGCATGCATCCCGGGCCGTTGCTCGAGGTGCTGACCGAGCAGGCGGTCACGGGCAGCCCCCGGTTCATCCCCGTATCCGAGCCGCCCACGGGGCGCCCGGCGGTCGCCGAGGCCGCAGCCGCATCGGTCGCGGCGGGCGCCGGGCCGCTGG
>JAFMRC010000192.1 GCA_017354375.1 Nocardiopsaceae bacterium
GCGACGGGGTCCGCGACGAGCGCCGTAACGGGGGCCGCGCGTGGCGGGACAGGGCCCGGGTGATGACGAGTCCCGGGATCCCGGCCGACCGGCTGCCGGACGAGACCTTGCTCGCGGGGTTCGGCGCGGGCGACGCGGACCTGGCGGTGGCGTTCGTCCGCCGGTTCCAGCAGCTGGTGTTCGGGGTCGCGGTGACCGTCGTCCGGGATCCCGGCACCGCCGAGGACGTCGCGCAGCAGGCATTCGAGCAGGCGTGGCGGCACGCCCAGGTGTTCGACTCGCGCCGCGGATCCGTGCGAACCTGGCTGGCGGCGATCGCCCGCAACCTGGCCGTGGACGTGCTCCGGGCGCGCACGTCGGCACCGGTCGATCCGGGTGACCTGCCCGCGCTGCTGACCGCGGTGACCGATACGCCGGAACGACTCGCGGTCGCCCGCGACAGCGCCGAGGCGCTGCGCCAGGCCCTGTCCGGGCTGCCGGGCGCTCAGGCGCGGGCGGTGGCGATGGCCGGAATCTACGGCATGACCGCCCGGCAGGTCGCCGACGCCGAGCGGATCCCGATCGGCACGGCGAAGACCCGGATCCGGGACGGCATGCGCAAGCTCCGGGCGGCCTACCTCCCGGATGAGCCCGGGCAACCGCGCCGGGCACGGGGAGGCGAGCGATGAGTGAGCGTAACGTGATGGACTGCGGAGAATTCTCCGACGTGGCCGCGGAACTGGCGCTCGGCGTGCTGACCGGCCGCGAGCGCGGGGACGCGCTGGCGCACCTGGAGCGGTGCGACGCGTGCCTGGCGGCGGTGCGGCAGCTGGCGATGACCGGCGAGGAACTGGCGGCGCTGCTGCCGGCCGTCGAGCCCCCGCCCGGCTTCGAGACCCGGGTGCTGGACCGGATCGGCCTCGCCCGTCCCGGAGCCGCCCCGAAGTCCCCGAAGTTCCTGAAGTCCAGGTCCCGGCGGCTGGTCTCGGTCGCCGCCGCGGCGCTGGCGGTCCTGGTGGCTGGCCTCGGCGGCTGGGGCCTGCGCTCGGCCACCGCGCCCCCGGCGTCGCCAGGCGACCGGACCCCCCTGAGTTCCGCCGCGCTGGTGTCCGGCCACCGCATGGTGGGTGACGTCTTCTACTACTCGAGCGGGCGGCCGTGGCTGTACATGTGGGTGGACGACCTGCCCTCGTCGGAGCGGTCCGTGACCTGCCAGCTGGAACGCCCGGACGGGCACTACACGACGGTCGGGTCGTTCCAGCTGGCGGGCGGCTACGGCGCCTGGGGGAGCCCCGCCCCGTGGGCGGGCGGCCCGGTCACCGGCGCGCGCGTCGTCGGCCCCGGCGGCCAGGTTCTCGCCACCGCCCGCTTCCGCTGATCGGCCTAGGGCTTGTAGCCGGGGCTGGGCACGGGCGCGATCGGAAGGCCGCCCGCCTGGTTACCGGCGGCGACGAGTGACACGTTAGCGAGCCCGCCCCCGGCCTGGTCCAGGCCCCACACCGCGATGGCCAGCGTGTTCGGGCCGTGGTCGTTCAGGATCCCGGCCGGGACGTAGAACTTGTGCTGCGGCCCGGTGTTGTTGATGTACCGGCCGACCAGCCAGCCGTTCACGTAGATGAACGCCCGATAGTCCGCGGTGCCGCCCGGACCCGGCCCCGGGCCGCCGACCTGCACGTCGATCGGCACGTAGCTGGACGGCGGCAGGTTCAGGCTGAAGCTGCTCCGGTACCAGCCGACGCCAGGCGGCACGTTACGCGCCGACCAGGAGTCGGGGAGCGACACGTTCTGCCACGACTGATCCGGATATCCGGGAAGGTCCCAGCCATGGTCGCTGCCGAATAGCCCCGATCCGTTCATTATGCCGCGAACAGGATCGGTCAAGGTCGAGCCACCCGGGGTCCCCATCAGTCGCCACGTGATCGGCGCCGACGACCCGGTCAGGGACGCTTGGTACAGGCCGGTCTTCTCCCCGCTCGGCCCCTCCGGGTTGCCGGTGTTCTCCGCGAGCACGGCGATCACGTTGTCGCCGGATCGCACCGCGCCCGCCGGGAACGAGAACGTGTGGGTCTGGGCCCCGGCCGCGGTGGCCGACCCGAGGAACTTGCCGTTCAGCCACACCGAGTACGCGCCGGTCGGCGCGATCCCGTCCGCGGTCAGCGTCACCCCGGTCGCGGAGCCGCCGGAGCCCCCTTGGAAGTGGCCTCGGTACCAGGTGAACCCGTGGTCGTACCCGTAGTCCGACGCGTACAGCACCGGGGTCGAGGGCGAGCTGGTGTTGGAGACCGGGTGGTCGGCCAGCGTCCAGTCGCTGTCGTTGAACCCCGGCTGCGCCTCGGGCGCCTCGGGCGCGAACTTCCAGTTGGTGAGCGTGGGCAGGTGGACCGGCGCGGGCCCGGGGACCGTCCCGGTGAGCGAGCCGTCCGGCCCGGTGGCCGTCGCCACGGGCTTGCCATTCCATTCCACCGAACGGATGCCCGCGCCTGCCCAGACCCTGATCTTCCCGGCCTTCGATATGTCGCCGGTCAGGTCCAGGACTCCGCCGCGCACGGTCGCCGACCGCACCAGGTAGCCGCCCTCGACGAGGACCGGCCCGGCGGCCGTCTGCTCGGGCCAGAAGTTCTCCGCTGTGTTCGTGTCGGCGATGAGCAGCAGGAGGGGCGGGCGCCCGCCGCCGGTGATCTCCACCTCGGCCAGGCCATTGTGAACGTAGTCCAGGCGCAGGTCGCCCCGGCTCGCGTCCCAGGTGCTCGTGACGTTGCCGGACAGCACCTTCACGTCCGGCTGGCTGGCGTAGCGGAGCACGGTCTCGCCGTCGGTGCCCTGCGGGTCATACAGCAGCGCCGTGTCGCGCCCGCCGATGCTCGCCTGGGTCGTCAGCTCCGACGTGGAGTAGACGAGGTGCTGCCCGCCGAAGTCGTAGTCCGAGGTCAGCAGCCGGGAATCCCGGCCCTCCAGGGTGATCGTGCCGGACTGCGGCACCACCGGGTAGTTGCCGTCGCTGCCCAGGTTGAGGGCGAGGTGGGTGCTGGCGGTGGTGGTGGACGTGGCGTCGGACTGCCGCACGTAGGTGAACTGCGTCCCGGTGTCCGGGTTGGCCCTCGCCACCGTCGTGATCGCCGGGTTGCTGGCCTTGGGCGCGGTCGCCGGCTGGGTCTTGTCCAGCGGCGCGACCGACGTCTCGAAATCGTTGATCAGCTTGTTCTCGCCGTACTTGGAGCCGGCGACGTCGTTCGGGTCGGACGGCGTGCCGATCTCGCCGGTCTCGGAGATCCCCGCCCCGTAGTCGTAGGAGCTGTACACCTGCGGATCCGGGAGCCAGCCCCAGTTCGTGCCGCCGACGCCCATGTAGTAGCTCTGCATGGTCGCGCCCTGGGCGATGTTGTCCTTGTAGTAGACGTTCTCGAAGTCCGGGCCGGTCATCTGGTAGCAGTTGGCGAACCCGGCGCCGCCCCACCCGTCGAACGAGCCGCCCTGGTACTCGGGCAGGTAGACCGGCTCGTTCTTGTAGACGGGGTAGCCGGACTGCGGCTGGCCGAAGTGGCTGGGGTTCGAGCAGTTGAAGCCCAGCGGGTAGTTGTCGGTGCCGCTGATGTTCACCGCGCCGGTGCCGGAGGTGTAGGTCTGGGAGCCGCAGCACTGGTTGAACGTGAACGGCACGTCGATGCCGTCGGACCTGGCCTGCTGTTCCAGGGCGGCCATGTAGTCGTCGGCGCTGGTGCCCTGCCCCGTGTACTCGTTCTCGACCTGGTAGGCGATGACGTCGCCGCCCCTGGTGGCCTGGTGCGCCGCGATGATCGGGTCGATTTCCGACAGCCACTGCCGGGCCGCGCTCAGGTACGGCTGGACGTCGCTGCGGTAGCCGTTCTTGCCGGTGAGGACCCAGGACGGGATGCCGCCGCCGTCGGTCTCGGCGTTGATGTAGGGGCCGGGCCGGGCGATGACGTACAGGCCCGCCTGCTGCGCCATGTTCAGGAACTCGTTGTAGTCCCGTACCCCGGTGAAGTCGTAGGCGCCGGGGGCGGGGGAGTTGTAGTCCCAGTCGAAGTAGACGGTGACCGCGTCGTACCCGTCGGCCTTCATCTTCTCCAGGTCATCCAGCCACAGGCTCGGGCTCGGGGTCCGCCACGGGTCGAACTCCCCGGCCGTGATGTACTTCCGCTGGCCGCCGATCAGCATCGAGTACTGGTCGTAGGAGACGGTGGCCGGCTTGCCCCTGACGACGTTCGTCGGCTCGGGGATGGGCGCCGGGGTGACGGGGTTGGTGGTGTCGGCCTTGGTGCCGTTGGCGGTGCTCGTGTTCGCGGTGACCGTGAAGGTGTAGGAGGTGCCGTCGGCGAGCCCGTCGATGATGGCCCAGTCGTTCGGCACGGTCGCGGTGACGCTGTCGCCGCCCGGGTTCGCGGTGACGGTGTAGCTGGTCACGTGGCTGGCGCCGGTCGCCGGGGGGCACCAGACGACGGTCGCGGACTTGCTGCCGCCGATCGCCCGCGCCAGCGTCGGGGCGCCGACGGCCTGGTCGCCGGCCGTGGCGCTGCTCGTCGCCGGGCAGGACGCGTCGGTCCCCGACGGCTTGCCCTCGGTTGGCTGCGCGCCCTGCTGGGTGGCCGTGCCCTGCTGGGTGTCCGCACTCTCCCGCGCGGCCGTCTGAGCGGTCGCGGTTGCCTGCGTCGCTGTCGGCGCGGCGGCGCGGGCGAGCTGGGGAGCGCCGGTGGTGACCAGCAGCGCGGCCGCGCCCACCGCGATCGCACGGAAGTACCTGAGAACAACTTTGTTCATCACAGACCACCCGCCACGGAACGGATTCGTACTCATCCGACACTCAAACAGACATCATGACGGGCGCGGATGTCAATACGTGAGAATCATGCCTGGTGTGTCATGCTCAAGGTGTGCTGGCGGAAGATGGACGGGCGCGAGATGGACAGGCGGAGGGCGTGCGGGCAGGAACGGAACCCGGAGCGAGATGAGCGACCCCCGATCGCGGCAGGCGAGCATCCGTGACGTGGCGAGGCTGGCCGGCGTCTCGCACCAGACGGTTTCGCGGGTGCTGAACGGCCATCCGAGCGTGCGCGAGGACACCAGGACCCGGGTGCTCGGCGCCATGGGGGAGCTGCGGTTCCGCCCGAGCCGGGCCGCCCGGATGCTGTCCACCCGGCGGTCGGAGATGATCGGCGTGCTCGCCGCGGCGGTCGGATCGCACTATGGCCCCGCCAGCAGCGTGAGCGCGGTGGAGGACGCGGCCCGCGAGCGGGGCTTCTACGCGACCGTCGCCCATCTTGGGTCGGTGTCCCCGGATGCCATCACGGCGGCGGTCGAGGATCTCCTCGGCCAGGACGTGGAGGGCATCGCCATCGTCGCGCCGCGCACCGCGGTGCTGTCGCACCTGGCGTCGTTGCCGCTGACCGTGCCGATCGTCGCGGCCCAGGGCGAGCAGCGCGACGCCGGCGGCATCCCGGTCGTGTCGGTCGATCAGGAGGCCGGGGTCCGGATGCTGATGCGGCACCTGCTATCGCAAGGGCATCGGCGCATCCTGCACCTGGCCGGCCCGCCGGACTGGAACGACGCGCAGTCCCGGCACCGCGCCTATGAGGCGGAGCTGAGCGCGGCCGGGCTGGCGGTGCCGCCTGCCGTTTTCGGGGACTGGACGTCGGAGTCGGGGTACCGGGTCGGGCGAGAGCTCCTGGCCCGTGCCGAAATTCCCGGCTTCACCGCCGTGTTCTCCTCCAACGACCAGATGGCCCTGGGCCTCATCCACGCGCTGCGCGAGGCGGGCCTCGACGTCCCCGGCGACGTGAGCGTGGCCGGATTCGACGACATCCCCGAGTCGGCGCACTTCTGGCCGCCGCTGACCACGGTCCGCCAGGACTTCGCGGCCCTGGGCAGGCGCTGCGTCGCCATGCTGGTCGATGCCATCGACGCCCTCGCCGCGTCATCCCCCGCCCCCTCGCGCGTGCCCCCCGCCCCCTCGCGCGTGGCCTCCGCCGCGGCCCCGCCCGCTATGCCTGAAATGCCCGCCTCGCCCACTATGCCCGCCCCGCCCGGCACGTCCGACTCTTCCACCTCCCCTGCCTTGCCCGGCACGTCCGCCTCGCATCGGCCAGGCCGCATCCCTCCCACGGCCACGGCCTTGTCCGAGGCGCCCTCCGCCGCCATGATGCCCCTGTCCGAGGCGCCCCCCGCCGCGGTCGCCCCCCGCCTGATCATCCGCGACTCCGTCGCCCCGCCCCCGTGACTCGGCGGCCCCATCCACGATCTTCGGAATCCCCGACGGGGTACCCGCAGGGCCGCGATCACGCCCGCGTGGCGGATACGTGCCCTCCACGTTGGCTATTCAGCCTGAGTCGGCGGCAGGATTCCGAACGCGGCGCCAACTGCGGGCCGTCATGCCGGGCCTGGGCCCGGCTTTGTACGCCAAACGGTTGGATTGAAACGTTCCAGCAGGTGATTTAGCAACCATTCACTGTACAAAGCCATCGTCCCCCCAGGAGGTGGTCGCGTTCGCGAGAGAATCTGCCTCTGCTGTCACGCAGGACCCTGGCGTAACGATTCTCTCGGTCAGCCCTCCCCTGCGACAGCCGCGGCTGCCCCGGCCCGCTCCGCCGTCGCCCCGTCCGCCTGGTCATCCGCGCCTCATCGTGTACCCAATGGTGCAGTTGCTGCTGTGGGATCGTGTCCGTGGTGGCGCAGTTGGTGTCGCTATGGCGTACGCGCTGGTCGCGTTGCGTACACTGCCCAGCTGCGTCGATGGCGTCGTTGCTGTTGCTCCTCCCCGGACATCCGCGTTATCGCCGCGCCGCGGAGCCGCCCGGCGGGGGGTTTGGGGCGGTTGACGCGGGTAGGCGGCGATGCGATAGTGAAGGAACTGGTGTGACCGGTCACATCAGGGGCAGGGGTGGTGCCGCGGAGTGGCGGGACGTCAGGTGCCCCGCGTAGCCGTGGTGCCCCGGTAGCGACGCTAGGGAAGCGAGGGGTGCATGAGCGGCGAGCGGTACGTCGTCGGCGTCGATTTCGGGACCCTTTCCGGCCGGGCCGTCCTGGTGCGCGTCAGCGACGGCGCGGAGGTCGGCGCGGTCACCTACGAGTACCCGCATGGCGTCATCGACCGGAAGCTGCCAACTGATAACAGCAACAAAAATGACAGGGCGGGTGGCGGCGGTAGCGGGGGAGCCGGTGGCGGCGATGGCGACGGGCGGGAGCTGCCGCCGGACTGGGCGCTGCAGGTGCCGTCGGACTACATCGGCGTCCTCAAGCACGCCATTCCCGAACTGATAACAGCAACAAAAATAGACCCGGCCGACGTCATCGGGATCGGCACGGACTTCACCGCGTCCACCGACATCCCGGTCCTCGCTGACGGCACCCCGCTGTGCGAGCTTCCCGAGTACGGAAACCGCCCGCACGCCTACGCCAAGCTGTGGAAGCATCACGCCGCCCAGCCGCACGCGGACCGGATCAACGCGCTGGCGCGGGACCGGGGGGAGCCCTGGCTGGGCCGCTACGGCGGCCTCATATCGAGCGAGTGGGAGTTCGCCAAGGGCCTGCAGCTCCTCGAGGAAGATCCCGAGGCCTACCACCGGATGGACCGGTTCGCCGAGGCCGCTGACTGGATCATCTGGCAGCTCACCGGCAACTACGTCCGCAACGCCTGCACCGCCGGATATAAGGGCATATATCAGGACGGCCGCTACCCGGACCGGGACTTCCTCACGACCCTCAACCCCGACTTCGGGGACTTCGCCGGCACGAAGCTCAAGGGAACCATCGCCAGCCTCGGCGACAAGGCCGGCACCCTCACCGAGCGGGCCGCGCGCTGGACCGGGCTGGAACCCGGCATCGCGGTCGCCACCGGCAACGTCGACGCGCACGTCACCGCCCCCGCCGCCCAGGCCGTCGGCCCGGGGCAGCTGCTGGCGATCATGGGCACGTCCACTTGCCACGTCATGAGCGCCCCCACCCTGGCCGAGGTCCCGGGCATGTGCGGCGTCGTCGACGGCGGCATCGTCGCCGGCCTGTACGGCTACGAGGCGGGCCAGTCCGGGGTCGGGGACATCTTCGCGTGGTTCGCCGACAACTTCGTCCCCCCCAACTACCACCATGATGCCGAACGGATAGGCCTGACTCTCCACGACCACCTGACTGCCCTCGCCGCGGCCCAGCCGGTTGGCGGTCACGGCCTGGTCGCCCTGGACTGGGAGTCCGGGAACCGCTCGGTGCTCGTCGATCACGCCCTGTCCGGCGTCATCGTCGGGATGACCCTCGCCACGCGGCCGGAGGAGGTGTACCGGGCGCTTATCGAGGCGACGGCCTTCGGCACCCGGAAGATCGTCGAGACCTTCACCGCCAGCGGCATCGACGTCACCGAGTTCGTCGCGGCGGGCGGCCTGCTGCGCAACGAGTTCCTGATGCAGGTCTACGCCGACGTGCTGCGGATGCCGGTCGCCACCTGCGCGAGCGAGCAGGCGCCCGCGCTCGGCTCCGCGATCCACGCCGCGGTCGCCGCGGGCGCCTACCCGGACGTGAAGACGGCCGGCGCCGCGATGGGCGGCCGGGGCGATCGCGTCTACCAGCCGGACCCGGCGGCGGCCGATGTCTATGACCGGCTGTACGCGGAGTACGAGACGCTGCACGACTACTTCGGCCGTGCCGGCAAGAACGGCGGCGAGAACAGCGGAAACGACGCGATGCACCGCCTCAACGCACTCCGGAGGGAGGCCCTCTCATGATGCCAGACCGTTCCGCCCCCGTATCCGGCGCCCCCACCCCCCCGGGCGACATTTCGGATTTGTCCGCTCGAATTCGCGCAACCCGCGCCGAGGTCGCGCGGCTGCACGGGGACCTCGTCAGGTACGGGCTCGTCGTGTGGACCGCCGGGAACATCTCCGGCCGGGTGCCCGGGGCGGACCTGTTCGTCATCAAGCCGAGCGGCGTCGGCTACGACGAGCTGGCGCCGGAGAACATGGTCCTGTGCGATCTCGACGGGAACGTCGTCGGTGGCAGCGAGGGGTCGGAGTACTCCCCGTCCAGCGACACCGCCGCGCACGCCTACGTGTACCGGAACATGCCCGGCGTCGGGGGAGTGGTGCACACCCACTCCACCTACGCGACCGCGTGGGCGGCGCGCGGCGAGCCGGTCCCGTGCGTGATCACCGGGATGGCCGACGAGTTCGGCGGCGAGATCCCGGTCGGCCCGTTCGCGGTCATCGGCGACGACACGATCGGCCGCGGCGTCGTCGCCACCCTGTCCGGCCACCGGTCGAGGGCCGTGCTGATGAAGAACCACGGCGTGTTCACCATCGGCACGGACGCGCGGGACGCGGTCAAGGCCGCCGTCATGTGCGAGGACGCGGCCCGCACCGTGCACATCGCCCGGCAGGGCGGCGAGGTGGCCCCGATCGCCCCGGACGTCGTGAGCCAGCTACACGACCGCTACCAGAACGTCTACGGACAGAGGAATTCCGGTGACAGCGAAGGAGCAGCCAGCTGATGCCCGCGCCCACCGCTCTTGACGGTTACCAGGTCTGGTTCCTCACCGGGAGCCAGGCGCTGTACGGGGAAGAAGCGCTGCGGACGGTCGCCAGCCAGTCGAGGGAGATAGCGGACGCGTTGCAGGCGGCTCCATCCGTTCCGGTGAAAGTGGTTTGGAAGCCCGTGCTGACCGAGCCGGACGCGATCCGCCGGACGATGCTGGACGCCAGCGCCGACGACACCGTGATCGGCGTGATCGCGTGGATGCACACGTTCAGCCCGGCCAAGATGTGGATCGCCGGGCTCAGCGCGCTGGGCAAGCCGCTGCTGCACCTGCACACCCAGGCCAACGTGGCGCTGCCGTGGTCGTCCATCGACATGGACTTCATGAACCTGAACCAGGCCGCGCACGGGGACCGGGAGTTCGGCTACATCCTGACCAGGCTCGGCGTGGCGCGCAAGACCGTCGCCGGGCACGTGTCCGACCCGCGGGTGCCCGAGCGGGTGGGGACGTGGGCGCGGGCCGCGGCCGGGTGGGCGGCGAC
>JAFMRC010000193.1 GCA_017354375.1 Nocardiopsaceae bacterium
GGCGCGGGCGTGCAGCGGCCAGGCCCCGGCGCCGTGCGGAGAGCGGCGACCCAGCACCAGGTCCGCGTCGCCGTCGCCGACCGGGCCCGTCACCACCGCCAGGTCCAGCGGGTCGAACGAGCCGTCCGCGTCCATCACGCACGCAACGTCGCTGGAGGCCGCGAGCAGCCCCGCGTGGCACGCGGCGCCGAAACCGCGCTGCGGCACGTCGACCACCACGGCCCCGTGCGCCGCCGCGACCCGCGCGGAGGAGTCGGTGGATCCGTTGTCGGCCACGATCGGCCGGTATCCAGCGGGCATCCGGTCCAGCAGCCAGGGCAGCGCCCGCGCCTCGTTCAGGCAGGGCAGGATCACGTCAATGGTCATGAAAAACGACGCTAGCCGCGCCTCGCCCCTTAAGACCGCGACATCCCCTTACGGAACTGTGACGGCCGGCCGCTACCGCTCGTCCCGCCCGCCCCCGCGTGCTTCCCTCGCTACATGCGCGTACTGGTAACGGGAGCGGCGGGCTTCATCGGGTCCCACGTGGCGGAGGCCCTGGCCGACGCCGGGCACGAGGTCCGCTGGCTGGACTCCCTCACCTCGGCGGTCCACGACGGCGAACCCCCTTACATCCCGAACGGATCGAGCTTCCTGCGAGCCGACATCCGCGACTCCGCCGCGGTGACGGACGCGCTGGACGGCGTGGATGCCGTCTTCCACCTGGCCGCCATGGTCGGCCTGGGGGTGTCGCTCGCGGACCTGCCGCTGTACTCCGACGTCAACGTGACGGGGACGGCGGTGCTGCTGGACGCGATGGGCCGCCAGGGCGTGGGCCGGCTGGTGCTCTCGTCGTCCATGGTGGTGTACGGCGAGGGCGCGTACTCGTGCCGGGAGGGCGCGTGCCCCGCTAGCGCCGCCGGGCCGGTACGGCCGCTACCGCGGGACGTGGCCGACCTGGAGGCGGGCGTGTTCGACCCGCGCTGCCCCTCGTGCGGCCGCGAGCTGTCCGTCTCGCGGGTGCCGGAGGACGCCACGCTGGATCCGCGTAACGCCTACGCCACCAGCAAGGTGGCCCAGGAGCACCTGGCCGCGAACTGGGCGCGGCTGACCGGCGGCAGCTGCGTGGCGCTGCGGTACCACAACGTGTACGGGCCGCGGATGCCGCGGGACACGCCGTACTCGGGGGTGGCGGCGATCTTCCGCTCCGCGCTGGAGAATGGCGAGTCGCCGCGGGTATTCGAGGACGGCGGGCAGATGCGCGACTTCGTGCACGTCCGGGACGTGGCGGCCTGCAACGTGCGGGCGCTTTCCGCGTGCGGCTCTTGGGTGCCCCCGGGGACGCTGCGGGCCTACAACGTGGCGAGCGGCACCCCGCGATCGGTCGGGGAGATGGCGTCGGCCCTGGCCGAGGCCTTCGGCGGATCCGTGCAGCCGAAGGTAACCGGCGAGTACCGTCTCGGCGACGTCCGCCACATCGTCGCCTCCCCCAAGGCCGCGGCCTGTGACCTGGGCTTCCACGCAACGGTGGACTTCACCGACGGCGTCGCCGAATTCGCCCGCGCGTCCCTCCGAGCACCCACCCCATCCTCCCTCCGCGCCCCCACCCCATCCTCCCTCCGCGCACCCACCCCATCCTCCGGATGAAAGTGCCGTTGCTACGGCCAGAGCCGTAGCAAAGTGCCGTTGACGCGAGGTCAATTCACCGGGTGGCCTGAAAGGCCCCGGACATGCGGGCTCCGGGGGACGGGATGTCGGTGCGGGCCAGGGGAAGCCGGATGACGAACTGGCAGCCAGGACCCGTGTTGCGCACGCCAATCTGGCCGGAGTGGGCCTCCACGATGCCGCGCGCGATGGACAGGCCGAGGCCGGCCCCGCCGGACGGCCCCGGCGTACGCGCGCTCTCGCCACGGAACGCCATGTCGAAGACCCGGGGCAGGTCGTCCGGCGGGATTCCGCCGCACTCGTCGGTCACGCTCACGGTCGCCATCCCGGACTGGATCTCGCTGAGCACCTCGACCGTCCCCGCCGGTGGCGTGTGCCTGATCGCGTTGGTCACCAGGTTGTGCAGGGCCCGCCCCATCTCCGTGGCGTCAATGAGCACGGGCATGCCGCGGACGGCGGAGCCCGCCAGCCTGATCCCCTTCGCCCGCGCCACCGGCTCGGCGCTGGCGACGACATCGGCGACCAGGCTCTCAAGCCCGGCCAGGCGGGGCGACAGCTGCAGCGCTCCCGCGTGGATCTTGGACAGCTCGAAGAGGTCGTCGATCATCGCGGCGAGCCGGTCGGCCTCGATGCGGATCTGCGAGTGGTAATGCCTGACCTCATGCGGATCGACGACGACCTCGTCCTCCAGCGCCTCGGCTATGGCGCGCAGCCCGGCCAGCGGCGTCCGCAGGTCGTGGCTTACCCAGGCCACCAGCTCCCGGCGGCTGGCCTCCAGGGACCGCTCCCTGGCCAGGGACTTGCCCAGCCGCTCGTGCGCCGCGGCCAGCCCCTCGGACAGCCCGGCCAGCTCGGCGGGCAGCGTGACGCGCGGCGGCGAGTAGCTGCCGTTCGTGCCCACCCGCTGAACGGCGTTCAGCAGGGTCTTGCTTCCCCTGCTGAACGTGCGGGCGACGAACACCGCGACCGCGATCCCGGCGAGGCCCGCGACGGGCAGCAGGTCAAGGACGATTTCCTGGTCGGCCGTGTCCCCGAACATCAGGAGGGCGAAGGTGCCGCACGAGGCGAGCGAGGTGATGAGCGTCACCAGCACGGCCAGCATGAGCTGGATGCGGAGGGACCTCCCGGTCAGCAGCCGCAGGCAGCCGACCCCGGCGAGCGTGGTGAGCACGGCGATGCCCGCGGCCACCCCCGTCATGTGCAGCAGGGCCGTCCCGTCGAGGCCCGGCATGACGTCGGCGAGAACGCCGGTCACGAGTCGTCCCCGGCCGGCTCGTACCGGTAGCCGACGCCCCAGACGGTCACGATGCGCCCGGGCATGCCCGCGTCGCTCCCCAGCTTCTCCCGCAACCGTCGCACGTGCACGGTGACCGTGGACGTGTCGCCGAACGTCCAGGACCATACCTCGCTCAGCAGCTGCTCCCGGGTGAAGGCCTTGCGCGGGTTCCGCATCAGGAACACGAGCAGGTCGTACTCGCGGGACGTCAGCTGGAGGAGCTTCCCGCCCACGCGCGCCTCGTGAGCCGACAGGTCCACGGTAAGGTCACCGTCGGCGAGCAGCCCCTTGTCCGGCTTCTCCGGCAGGCCACCGCGGGCGCGGCGCAGCACCGAGCGCACCCGCATGGCCAGTTCCCGCGGGCTGAACGGCTTCGTCACGTAGTCGTCGGCCCCGATCTCGAACCCGGCCAGCCGGTCGTCCTCGTCGTCAAGCGCGGTCAGCATCACCACCGGGACCGGCCAGCGCTCGCGCAGCCTGCGGCAGACCTCCAGGCCGTCGATCCCGGGCAGCATCAGGTCGAGCACGACGAGGTCTGGCGGCTCCCGCTCGATGAGGCGCAGCGCCTCGTACCCGTCGCGCGCGCACTGCACCGAGTGGCCGTCCCGGATCAGGTAGCGCCCGACCATGTCCGCCACCGTCGGGTCGTCATCGACGACGACGACCCGGCCTGGCGGGTCAGGATTGCTCACCGTTACAAAGTACGGCGAGACGCAATCGATTGACCAGCGAACCAGGCGAATTCGTCAGCGTTCCGTAATGTCTGTGACGATCCCCTAATAAAACGCCGCCACCAGTTACATCGTTACGCATCCCCCGTGGACACTTACCTGTCGTCCTAGACCGTCCACCCGCAAGGGGATCGAGGGAGCAGGGAGCACTGCGTGATCGGCGAGATATACGAGCATGCGCTGGCCGGCCTGGCCCGGCCGGAGATCGAGCACGCCGACGGCAGCAGGTGCCCGCTCCGCGTCGAGGACTGGCTGCACATCCGGCCCGGCGACGCCTCGATCGTCGAGCGCTGCCATGGCGCGACCCTGGACGTGGGCTCCGGGCCGGGGCGGCTGACCCTCGCGCTCGCCGAACGGGGAATCCCGGCGCTCGGCATCGACGTCACCCCCTACGCCGTCCGGCTCGCCCGCAGCGCCGGGGCGCTGGCCCTGCTGCGGGATGTGTTCGGGCACCTCCCGGGGGCGGGCCGGTGGATGACCGTGCTGCTCGCCGACGGCAACATCGGGATCGGCGGCGATCCCGTGGCCCTGCTCCGCCGGGTCGCCGAGCTCCTCACCCCGCCGGGGCAGGCGCTCGTCGAGGTTCAGCCGCCAGGCAGCGAGCTGCGCAGCGAGCGGATCCGGCTGCTCCACGGCGAGCAGGCCAGCCCGTGGTTCCCCTGGGCGCAGGTGGGCGCGGACCAGATCGCGGAGCTGGCGAGCCAGGCGGGCCTGGTGGCCGCGGACGACTGGACCGCGCACGGCCGCTGGTTCAGCGTCCTGCACCCGAGCGCCGGGCCCAGAATTAACGCCAGAACTAATGATTCCGTTACGGCCGGCTCCGGCGACGGCCCAGAGCCCGATCCCGATGGCATCCTGCAGCCATGAGCGAGCTTGCGAGCGAATCGGACAACACTGTGTCCGCGAATGCGGCCGACGAGCGCCAGCGAGGAGGTGGCATGAGCAACCCCCCGACCGCCACCGAGACCGGGCGCCCCTGGCGCGCGTGGCTCCGGATAGCCGCGATCGTCGCCTGCCTGCTCGCGCTGGCCGGCCTGATCCTGCTGCTCGCCCGGCCGAGCCTGGTGCCCGCGCGCACGGTGGGCACCGCGAAGATCCAGCCGATCGAGCTCGTCGGGCTCGCCTGGATCGTGTTCGGCTGCGCGGCGTGGCTGGCCCGCAAGGCGGCCACGGCGATCGTGACCGGGCTGATCCTGGCCGGGAGCATCGGCCTGCAGGTGGTCGCGCTGGCCGGCCCCCCGCAGAACAGCAGCGACCTCTACCGTTACATGTGGGACGGGCGGGTGCAGGCGGCCGGCATCGACCCGTACCTGCACGCCCCCGCCGACGCCGCCCTCGCCCCGCTGCGCAACGACTTCCTGTGGTCGCCGAAGACCGGGCCCGGGCACTACGTGGACTGCGTCTCCGCCCCGAAGGGCGCCAGCGACCCCAGTCACCCTGGTTACGGCTCGGCGGCCGGCTGCACCAAGCTCAACCGCCCCTTGGACCCGACCGTCTATCCCCCGGTCGCCGAGGCGTACTTCACCGTCGTCCAGCTGGTCGCCCCCGCCGACGACAGCACCACGCCGATGCAGGCGGCGGCGGCCACCTTCGCCGTGCTCACCACGGTGCTGCTGCTGTACGGGCTGCGCCGCACGGGCCGGGATCCGCGGCTCGCGGCGCTGTGGGCGTGGTGCCCGGTGACCGCGCTCGAGGCCGGCCAGAACGGCCACGTCGATGTCGTCGGCGTCGCGCTCGCCGCCGCCGCGCTGCTGCTGCTCGCGACCGCCCAGGCCAGGAAGCGGAAAATCCTCGGCGGCGTGCTGCTCGGGCTGGCGATCGCCACGAAGGTCACCCCGGTGCTCACCGTGCCCGGCGTGCTTCGCCGCGGCTGGCGGGAGATCATCGCGGGCGCCGCCAGCGCCGTCGCGCTCGTCTACCTGCCGCACGTGATCGCGGTCGGCAGCAAGATCATCGGTTTCTTCCCCGGCTACCTGCACCAGGAGGGTTACTCCGACGGCACCGGTTTCAGCGTCATCGGCCTGTTCGTCACCGGCAAGGCCGCGACCGTGGTCGCGGTGGTCATCCTCGGCCTCGTCGCCATCGCGATCATCCGGTTCTGCGACCCCGCCCAGCCGTGGCGCGGCGGGGTGCTGATGACGTCGGCGGCGCTGGCCGTGTGCACCCCGCACTTCCAGTGGTACACGATCCTGCTGGTGATGCTGGTCGCGCTGGACGGGCGGCCGGAGTGGCTGGCGATCGCGGCGGGCGGCTACCTGGCCAACAGCCCGCACCTGTACATCCACGGCTTCACGCTGACCGATCCGCGCCTGGCCGGCTACGGCGGCGGCGCGGCCGTGGCCGTGGCGCTCGCCGTCGCCCGCCTGGTCATCTCCCGCCTGGTCCGCGCCGCTCGCGCCGCCGTGCCAGCGACCGAACCAGCGGACCAGCCGCAGGACGAGCCAGTAAGCGTAGGAGGAACATGAACGACATCGACCGGCGTGCCCCCGCCATCCGCCACAGCCGCGGGCGGCTGGCCGGCGCGGTCACCGGCTTCCTGGCCGCCGCGGTGGCGCTGGGCGCCGCGAACCTGGCCGCGGCGTTCGTCCGGCCGCAGGCGTCGCCGATCATCGCGGTCGGTGAGGCCTTCATCGACCTCACCCCGCCGTGGCTGAAGAATTTCGCGGTGCAGGAGTTCGGCGAGAACGACAAGACCGTGTTGCTGGGCGGCATGTACGTCGCGATCACCATCCTCGCGATCGTGATCGGCATGATCGCCTGGCAGCGCCTTTCCGTGGGGGTAGTGGCGCTCGCGCTGTTCGGCGCGTTCGGCGCGTTCGTGGCGCTCACCCGGCCGGAAAGCCAGGTGACCGACGTCATCCCGTCGGTCGCGGGCGGGATCGTGGGCATCGCCGCGATCGCCTGGCTGGTCCATTCCGGCCATTCAATTCAGGGATACCGAACGGATAGGGGCGACTGATACATGGACAGGCGCAAGTTCCTCGCCGCCAGCGGGACCGTGGCGGCGGGCGCCGCAGCGTCCGGGTTCGGCGGGCAGTACCTGCAGGACAAGCGGTTCAGCGTGAACACCTCGGCGGTGAAGCTGAACACGAAGAAGGTGACCACCCCGAAGCTGCCCCAGGGTGCCGAAATAACCGATATACCTGGACTTTCCCCTTTCTATACGCCGAACAGCAACTTTTACCGGGTAGATACGGCTCTATCCGTTCCGGAAATATCTCCTGGGTCGTGGCACCTGCGGGTCCATGGCATGGTCGACAAGCCACTGACCATCTCGTTCGACGACCTGATGCGGCGGCCGATGATCGACCACGACGTGACGCTGACCTGCGTGTCGGAGCCCGTCGGCGGCGGTTACGTCGGGAACGCGCGGTGGCAGGGCGCGCTGCTCGCGGACCTGCTGCGGGAGGCGGGCATCAAGCGCGACGCACAGCAGATCGTGATGCGCGACGTGAACGGGATGAACCTCGGCGTTGCCGTCGATCCCGTCATGGACGGGCGGAAGTCGCTGCTCGCCATCGGCATGAACGGGCAGCCGCTGCCGACGGAGCACGGCTTCCCGGTCCGCGTGGTGGTGCCCGGCTTGTATGGGTATGTCTCGGCGTGCAAGTGGGTCGTGGACATGGAGCTCACGACGTTCGGGGCGTTCGACGCGTACTGGTCGCAACGCGGCTGGTCCCAGCAGGCCCCGATCAAGACCGAGTCCCGCATCGACACGCCCGCGGGCGGTACGAGCGTGCGGGCCGGCACCGTCACGGTCGCCGGCGTCGCGTGGGCGCAGCACCGCGGCATCGAGGCGGTAGAGGTCGGCATCGACGGGCACTGGCATCAGGCGACGCTGGCCAAGCAGGACACGATCGACACCTGGCGGCAGTGGTACTACCGGTGGCCGGCGACGGCGGGAAAGCACACCCTGCAGGTGCGCTCCACCGACAAGGCCGGCCACACCCAGACCTCCGCCAAGTCCAAGCCCGAGCCGAACGGCGCCACCGGCTACCACACCGTCCAGGTCACCGCCACCTGAGCGTTATCGCGGGATCAGCGCGAGCGCGATCGGCGGTGCGCGAGGACGAGGCCAGCGATGACGACGACGCTGGCCACCAGGCCGACGATCCCGGCAATGTGACTGGTCTCGCGCAGCGAGCGGGCCGCGAGGCTCCCAACGGAAAGCGCTCCGGCCAGCCACGGCACGCGGATCACGAGCAGCCGCGGCGCGAACTCGCGGTATGGCATCCGCGCCGCGCCCGCGATCGACGGCATCGTCGCGGTCAGCCACTTGGTGGCCCGGCCCCGGCGAGCCCGGGTGGCGCTGGCCGCGCGCTCCGGGTGACGGCGCCGCCACCAGGCGATCACCGCCCCGCCGCTGAAGAACGCCAGCTGGTCTCCGGCCAGCACCGCGACGATCATCGGGACCGCGACCTCGATGGTCGGCCGCCCGGCCCCGATGAGCGCGCCCGCGAGCAGGGTCATCGTCCCGCCCGGCAGCAGCACCCCGGGCACCACGACGATCTCCGCGACGACCCCGGAGCACAGCACCGCGACGAGGAGGGCGGTGGGCAGCGAAACCAGCGCGGGCGGCAACACCGACGGCAGCGCGGCCACGGCGAGATGCGCCACCCCCACGCCAACCATCCCCTCGCCTACGGAAAACGTGAATACTACAAGTATGTAGAAGGTCCGACGGTATCAGGCGGGCACCAGATAGCATTATCCTAGCGCATAAATTCTACAGATCTGTAGTTTTCATTGCCGGCTGAGGGAGCATTCCGACCGCATGTCCCACCTGACCTTCGCCGAGGCCACGGTCGTAGGCCTCATCCAGGGCGTGACCGAGCTCTTCCCGGTCTCCAGCCTGGGCCACAACGTGCTCATCCCGGCGCTCGTCGGCGGCTCCTGGGCTCGCGACCTGAACGTGTCCAAGCCCGAGTCCCCGTACCTCGCCTTCATCGTCGGCCTGCACGTGGCCACCGCCCTCGCCATGATCATCTACTTCTGGCGGGACTGGCTGCGGATCATCACCGGGTTCCTCACGTCGCTGCGCGATCGCCGGGTCGCCACGGCGGACCAGCGCCTGGCGTGGCTGATCATCCTGGCGACGATCCCGGTCGGCATCGCGGGCCTGGCGCTTGAGCACCTGTTCCGCGTCGTGTTCAGCAAGCCGGTCCCGACGGCCCTGTTCCTCGCGGCCAACGGCGTCGTGCTGCTGGTCGGCGAGTACCGGCGCCGCCGGGGTGGCGCGGCACGCGGCGAGCAGGACGGGGCGGAAGACGAGTCACGCGAGGTGGGAACCGAGCAGGCGATCGCGGCCGACCAGCGGCTGGCGACGATGGGCATCGGCAAGGCGGTGCTCATCGGCGCCTCGCAGATCTTCGCGCTGCTGCCGGGCATCAGCCGGGACGGCATCGTGACCGTGACCGGCATGTTCCGCGGCATCTCGCGCCAGGACGCGGTCCGGTTCTCGTTCCTGCTGTCCGCGCCGGTCATCCTCGCGGCCGGAGCGCTCAAGATCCCCGACCTCACGGGCCCGCTCGGCGCCGGGATCGGCGGCCAGATCCTGGCCGGGAGCCTGCTGTCCTTCGTGGGCGCCTACCTGTCCGTCCGCTTCCTGACCAGGTACTTCGCGAAGGCGCGCTCCCTCATCCCGTTCGGCGTCTACTGCCTGGCCGCGGGCCTGATCAGCGTCGCCTACCTGCTGCTCCGCTGATCCCTCCCGCGCAGCGCGGCCAGCAGGTCGTCGAGGGCGTCGAAGTTGTGGGCGCTGACGATGGCGTCGCAGTAGGGCCAGGCCGCGGCCATCCCGCCGACCTCGGGGCGGTAGCGGGGACTGCTCGTGCGCGGGTTCGCCCACACGACCCGGTAGGCGACCCGGTGCAGCCGCGCCATCTGCGTGCCGAGCAGCGCGGGGTCGCCGGTCTCCCAGCCGTCGGAGATGATCAGCACGACGGCGCCGCGTCCCATGCCGCGCACCCCGTACCGGTCGTTGAACTCACGCAGCGCCGCGCCGATCCTGGTGCCGCCCGACCAGTCCGGCGCGGCGTCGGCGGCGCGGGCCAGCATCGTCTCCGGGGTCGCCGCCGACAGCGCCGGGGTCAGCCGGGTCAGCCGGGTCGCGAACGTGAACACCTCGGTGCGCGGGCGGCTCGGATCCTGCAGCGAGCCGGAACGGCTCGCCACGTACATGAGCTGCAGCAACGCCCGCGCGTATGGCTCCATGGATCCGGAAATGTCGCACAAGACCACGAGGCGCCGGGGCCGGTCCCGCACCGCGCGCCGCTCGATCCGCACCGGCTCGCCGCCCGTGCGGCGGGCCTGCCGCAGCGTCCGCCGCATGTC
>JAFMRC010000194.1 GCA_017354375.1 Nocardiopsaceae bacterium
GCTGGAGATAATCACCGACCACGAAGGGCACGCGGTCGGTCACGGGTGCGCCCGGCTCATCCGGGAAACCGGAAGCAAAAGCGGGAGCAACGGGGGCCTGGCCCGCGACGGCCCGCCCGGCACCGGATGGGACTTCACCCGCGACACGGCCAGGCCCGGGCCCGACGGCGGCCACGGATCGTGGATCCTCACCCTGCCCGGAAGCGGGCAGCCCGGAACTGGGCAGCCCGGGAGCAGGCGGTACCGCGTCGAGATGCACAAGATCCCGCTGCACGAGTGCGACCACCGATACGCGACGGACGCGTACGCTCCCAGTGACCTGCTCCGGCACCTGGTCCAGGTACGCGACGGCGAGTGCTCCTTCACCGGGTGCTCCCACAACGCCACCCAGTGCGACTTCGAGCACACGGTCCCCTGGCACCAGGGCGGCGCCACCGACGGCTGCAACGGCGCCATGCGGTCCAGGCGCTGCCACAAGGTCAAGCAGTCGCGGGGATGGCGCGTCACGCAGGGGCCCGGACCCGGCTGGCACCAATGGCAAGCGCCCTCCGGCCGCACCTACACCAAGCGGCCGAAGCAGTACCCGGATTGACCTCCTGGTACGGCAGCCGCGCCGACGCTAGAAGTTCAGGTTGACGATGACCTTGCCGAGATGCCCGCCGCTGGCGAGGTAATCGAGCGCGTCATCGAGGTGCCGGAGGTCGAAGGCCCTGTCGATGGCGGGGCGAATGGCATGTTGCTGCATCGCGCGGATCATCGCCTCGAAGCTGGCTCGGCTGCCTGCGGTGGCGATGCGAATGCTGGTCGCGCGTTCCAGGGCGGTGAAGATGTCGAGCGGGGAGATCCGGTCGGCGGCGTAGCCGACCTGGTGAACGCGTCCGCCCACCCTCGTTGCGGCGATCGTGGGGGTCAGGGTGCCTCCGCCAGCCACGTTGAGGGCGATGTCGGCGCCCTCGCTAGTGAGGGCGATGACGTCGTCCGGCCAAGCGGGGGTGTTTCCGCTGGTGAGCACGTGGTCGGCTCCGAGCGCGGTCAGCTGTTCCGCGTGCCGACCCGACCGGGTCACGACAATGACGCGTGCCCCGGCGCTACGGGCCAGCTGGATCGCCATGGCCGATACCCCGCCGGAGCCCTGCACCAGCAGTGTCTCGTCCGGACGCAGGCGGTCGTATTCGAACAGGCTGTGCCAGGCCGTCAGGCCCGCGATCGGGAGCGTGGCGGCCTCCCCGGCGTCCAGGTGGCGGGGTGCGAGCACGGCCTCGTCCTCATGCAGGCAGAACAGCTCGGTGAGCACGCCGTCGCTCGGGCCGCCTAGCCGCCGGGCCAGCGAGTTCCGGCGCGGGGGCCCGTCGATCCAGTCAGGCAGGTAGACGGGGCATGCGAGGTCGCCTGGCTTGAAGCGGGAAACCGCCGCGCCGGCCTCGATGACTTCCCCGGCTCCGTCCGAGAGCGGAACGAGCGGGGGCGAGACCTGCAGGTGCCAGTTGCCCCGCATGATGGCCAGATCCCGGTAATTCAGCGCGACCGCCTTCATCCGCAGGACGATGTCGTGATCGCCCGGGACCGGATCTGGACGTTCGATGAGTCGCAGCGATTCCCTCGCGATCGTGTCCTCGAACAGGTATGTGCGCATGACCTCTCCCCGTGCTCGCCGCGCATGTTCGGTAGTTATGAACATACACGCATGTTCGGAGATTGTGAACATCTTTGCTCTATCCTGATCTCATGGCGAGCCGGACCGCGACCGAACTAGTCCACCCCGATCGGGAGGATCTCCAGTTCACCGCCGTCATGGCCGCTCTCAGCGACCCGGTGCGCCTGGCCATCGTCGCCCGCCTCGCCGAGATCGGCCCCGACGCCGAGTTGGCCTGCACGACCTTCGCCCTGCCGGTCAGCAAGTCCACCCAGAGCGGTCACTTCCGGGTCTTGCGCGAGGCCGGGGTCATCCATCAGCGGGACGAGGGCACCCGCCGCTTCAACCGGCTCCGCCGCGACGATCTCGAGGACCGCTTCCCCGGCCTGCTCGATCTCGCGATCCCCCAGGGCCGCGCGGTAATGAACACCTGGTGAGATCGCTAGGGACCAATAATCGCTAGTCAGGAGCCTGATTGGCGCAAGGGCGCAGTGGAGGGTCGATGGTGTGGTGGAAGAAGAAGGCCGACGCTCCGCTCATCAACATCGAGGGGATGACGAAGGAGCAAGTTAAGAGCCTGCTGGGCCACCCACAACAGCAAATGACCGAAGAGGACTACCGAAGGGGAAGGACAGTGATCGGAGGAAGTTGGATGCTGGAGAACGAGTACTGGTTCTATAAGAACTTCCCACGGAGAGGGTGGAAAACGATGATTACCTTCAATAAGGGACGCGTGCTCAATGTGACCCAGGGACCGCGACGATAGCTGACTCCGTAGTTCCGGTGATCTGGTGCAGCGCCACTCCCGCCGCACCAGCCGCGCTGACTCCCGCTGACGCCGCAGCGGACAGCTTCTCGGAGGGGAACCAGCTTCGGCGGCTAGGCTTGTCCGCCGCGTCCTTGGCCTGCGCGGAGAGATCCTTTTCCCTGCGTTCCAGGGCTGGCGTAGGTGCCCGAAGTTCCTTGATCTCGGCGTCCTTGGCCTCTAGCTGCCTGCCCTGCCGCGACACCGTGTCAACCAGCGTGCGGCGCTCATCCCCGGCTTCCCGAAGCTCAGCCCGCGCCTTCCCGAGTTCCTCGCTGGTCCTGGACAAACGGAAGCGGGTTTCGTGCAGCTCGTCCCTGGACGCCGTGAGCTTCTGCTTCAGCTCCCGGATCTCCGCCTGCTCGGGTGCCTCAGGCTTTGCATCGGGTTTCTTGTCACCCTCGCCGCTCTCCCTGCCCTTGTCCTTCGGCGAGTCGGCACCCTCGCCGTTCTCACGGGCTTCGCGGCGCTCTTGCACTGACCTGCCGGACGGAGGGCGGGTACCCCGGCTGTACCAGTCCGGCATTGGCGGGGCGGCGAAGCCGAGCGAGGGGTCTCGCCCGGCTTGTCCCCGCCGCCTCTGGGTCTGTACCAGCTCGGCACAGATGTCTCCAGTGTTGTCGCCAACGACCCCCCGGCAGGAAACCAGGCATCAGGAACCGGTGGCACAGCGCTAGCATACCACCACAAGGTGTATGATAGTTGTCATATCAAACCCATGACATGTGCATTTGCTGACGGGAGATCAAGCGGTCAGCGTCACCTCCGCGTCCGCTCCGGTGATCGTCAGGCGCTCGCCGTCGCCGCGCGGGCGGATCTCCACCCTGAACCTGCCTCTCGGGGCTGGAGTTCTTGTCGTTGTTGCGGCTCAGCCGCCGGGTGCCGACCTAGCACTTGCCCTGGGTCGCGTCAATCGGTGATCGGTTCGAGCAACTCGATGAGCGCCTGCTGGCCGAAGTGCCGCGCCCAGCCGAGCGGGGTTGAGTCGAAGCGGTCATCGCGGATGTTCGGGTCAGCGCCGAGCCGCAGCAGCGACTGGGCCAGCTCGAGGTTCCCGTCTCCCGCGGCCTGGTGCAGCGCCGTTTGCCACGGCTGGTCGCTCGGCACGTCGGTGCGCCCCTTGGCGTTGACGTCGAAGCCAAGCCCGGCCAGGATCTCGACCGCAGCCGCGTTCCCGACCGCAGCCGCCCACGTGATCAGGGCAGGCCGCGCCGCGCGCATGTGGCCGGCCAGCCCCGGATCGGACGCGAGCAGCCGCTCGAGCCGCGACCTGTCGGCGGCCAGCACGGCCGCGGTGAACGCGTCAGAGGGCGCCAGGTCAGGCGGTGGCGCGCCGTGCCCGACGAGGTAGTCCACGAGGTCCGCGTGCCCGGTCGTGGCGGCCAGCGAGGTCGCCGTGACCCCGCGCAGCGGCGCCGTTACGTCCACGCCGCGGGAGACAAGCAGGTGGACCCGCTCGGTCATGCCGTGCGTGATCGCCCAGGCGAGCTGGCCGCGAACCATCTCGGCGGGTGAGTCGAGCGCGTCCCCGAGCCGCCTGCGCCACGGTCCCCCGTCCCCCGTGCCGAGCCCGAACTCGAACAGCAGCTCCAGGTGATCGTTGCCGGGCTCGAACATCCGGTTGTACAGCGCCTGGCCGTCGTTCGGGTCGGCGCCAGCCTCGAGCAGCAGCCGGGCCAGGGCCAGCGAGTGCGGGTGCCGGGGCTGGCGGACCGGGCCAAGCTCGCCCTCCCCGAAGACCCCGGTCAGTACCGTGAACGGGGTGGGCAGGCCGTGCCAGAGGTAGCCGGCGTTCGGGTCGGCCCCGGCGCCGAGCAGCAGCCGGGCGGTCTCCAGCGCCGCCTCCAGCGAGATCCCCGGGTCATGCCTGGCGTAGGCGAGATAGCACAGCGGCTCCCAGCGGAACGGGCCGCCCTCCCGCGACGCCGCGCCGGGGTCGGCGGCAAGCACCCGGCGCAGCGCGCCGGCGTTGGCCGCGGCGGCCGCCGCGTAGACGTTGCCCTCGGCGATGCCCGGGGCACGCTCCAGGATGCGCCGGGCCTGGTCCCACCGCCCGGGCTCGTCGTCGTAGTAGCTCAGGCAGGCCAGCCGCAGGAACGTGCCGGCACCGGTCTCCGCGATCGCGCGCTCGGGGAACCGGCTGTACCGGGTGAGCAGCCCGACGTGCCGCTTGAGCCGTGCCCAGCTGGCGAACCCGTAGCCGCGCGCCACCGCGAGCTGTGCTTCCCACAGCCTAAGCCCGGAACGGTCACGCAGCTCTTTGGCCTGCTTGCGTAGCTGCCCGAGGCTCGGCTGCTCGGGCAGTCGCGTGGCCGGGACGTCGTTCACCGTCGCTCCTTCCGTTACGCCTGCTGTCCGCGTCGCTAGGCCGAAAGGAGGAATGACAGCCATCTGGTGTTCGTGCGTCAGGCGGGCTCTGCCCTTCCCGCGGACCGGCGGCCCCCTGCGGGCCTACCCGCATCCTACGCCGGGAACGAGGAACTGGCCCGATTACCCAGTGGCGTGACTTGTACCATGCACCCAGGTCGCGGATTCGCAGCTTGCCCGGGAGCGATGATGGCAGAGTTCGTCTTGGTGCATGGGACGACGCAGTCCCCGGCCGGCTGGGATCCGCTGGCGGGTGAGCTGCGCGGGCGGGGACACGGTGTCATCGCGATCGACATGCCGACGGGCGAGCCAGAGTGGACGGTCGCCGATTACGCGCGCCACGCGTCCGCGCAGGCCGGGGAGCCGGGCGGCAGCCGGGTCGCGGTGGGGCACTCCGGGGCCGGCGTCCTGCTGCCCTCCATCGCAGAGGCGGTGGGCGCGTCGGCGGCGGTGTGGCTGGCGGCTTACGTGCCCGACCTCCGCACCGGGCAGAGCATGCTCGACGACATCAAGACGCACCGGGACGAGATGTTCAGTCCCGACTGGATCGGCGTGGATCCCACCAGTGACCCTCAGCTCGCGCTGCGGTTCCTGTTCCACGACTGCGATCAGCAGGCCCGGCAGTGGGCGCTGGGAACGCTGCGGCTGTTCAATCCCGGCCCGGCCGTCTACCAGCACGTGCCGGCGCCGTTGCCGGAGGCCATCGCGCGCGTGAGCATCGTGCCCGCCGCCGACCGCACGCTGCAACCGGAGTGGATGCGCCTGGCGACACGCCAGCGGCTGGGCGTCGAGCCCGCGGAGATCGACGCGGGCCATTGCCCTCATGTCTCCCGGCCCGGGCAAGTCGCTGACATTCTGAGTGGCCTGTGAGGTGGCCCCTCGTGAACACGCAACTGCCTCTATGACCCCCCGGTCGCGACTGGCCCGGACGCCGGCTCGGCATCGAGGTGGACCAGGCCCACGTCGAGCACCCGCTGCGGGTGGCGGAGGTACAGGTAACCGAGGTAGCCGGCGCCGAGGACCATCCAGGCCGCGACGGCCGGTCCCATGTAGGAGTCTGGCGCGGTCAGCGGCGTGATGAAGCTGAGGCCCGGGGTCTTGATGCCGGTCCCGGCGAGCCAGGCGGGGATGAAGGCCGCGATGCCGATGACGGGGACCAGCAGGTGCGAGACCCGGCTGAAGCCGTGCGCGCGGCGGGCGAAGTAGCCGATGCAGGCCACGTTGACGACCAGGTAGATGCCGACAAGCAGGATGACGAGCGCGGTGCCGACCATGCCGAACGCCGTCGCCGGATCGTAGCCGAACCCCAGCCCGAGCAGCACGGCGAGGCTGATGACGCTGCCCGTGGCGATCGCGGCCACCGGCGACCGGTGCCGCGCGCTGACCCGGGCGAACAGCGGCGGGAACGCGCGGACCCGGCCCATGGCGAACGAGGTCCGGCTGGCCACGTTCACCCCCGCGTTGGAGTTGGCCAGGGTCGAGTTGATGATCGCGAAGAAGACCAGCACCCAGAACAGGCCGTACAGCGCCCGGGCCACGCCCTCCCAGGACGCGCTGCCGGTGCCAGTGGTGAACGCCGAGAAGCCCGCCGGCCCGAACCCGACGTCGATCGCGTAGGTGGTGAACACGTACAGGGCGCCGATCAGCAGCGTGGACAGCAGCACCGCGAGCTGCACGGTGCGCCGCGGGTTGCGCGCCTCCTCGGCCAGCGGCGCCGCGCTCTCGAACCCGAGGAACGCCAGGGTGGTGAACACCGAGCCGGCGATGACGCCGGATAGGCCGTGGTACTGGCCGGCCGGCGTGTACTTCGTCGTGAACACGGACGCGGTGTTGTGGCCCCCCGCGTGGATCACCAGGAGAACCGCCATGACGACGAACACGGCGATCTCGAAGATGCCGAGGATCGTGCCCATCCGGGCCGATGCCCGGACGCCGAAGTAGCCCACCGCGAACACGATCGCCAGCCCGAGGACGGACCACGGCCACCACAGGCCGGCGGGCCAGCCGAACTCGGTGTTCAGCGTGGCGGCCGTCGTGAACCCCAGTTGCAGTAGCACCAGCGGCGCGACCAGCCAGCCGACCATGACGTAGGCCCAGGCGACCAGGAACCCGGCACCGGGATGGATGCCGCGGGCGGCGTATGTCGCCAGTGACCCGGCTGCGGGTATCTCCCGGGCGAGCTGGCTGATCGTCCAGGCCGTGAACAGCGACGCGACGAGCGCGAACAGCACGGCCAGCGGCAGGGCGCCGCCCGCGAACGCGACCCCGGCCGGGATCGACGCGGCGATGGCCGCGCCCGGCGCCATGTCGGTGATGCTCTGGAACAGGACCTCGCGCAGCCCGATCGCGTCCCGCCGCAGCCCGTGCCCGGCCTCCGCCGCGCTCACGTCGTTACCGGCCACCGGCTCCTCCGGGGCTTAGCAGCATCCATCGGTGCCCGAACGGGTCGACGATGACCGCGGCGCGACCGTAGGGCTGGTCGCCGGGTTCCCGCTCCACGGAGGCTCCGCCGCGCCTGGCCCGCTCGGTCGTGCCATCGACGTCGCCGACCTGCAGGTGGAGGGTGTGGCTGAACGTCTCGGGGGAGTCGGGGGCGCGGACGGGCACGTCGGGCCAGAGGTCGGAGGCCTCGGCGAGCATCAGCACGGCGTCGCCGATGCCAACCTCGCGCTCCGCCTGGGTCACGGCGGCCTGCTGGGACGCGGCCTGCTGGGACATGGCTCCTCCGCCCCTACTTACCGTAGTGGAACCAGCACACCGCGATCTCGACGGTGTCGCCGACGACACGATAGACGAGGCGGTGCTCCTGCGTGATTCTGCGCGACCACCATCCGGCCCACTCATGGCGCAGGGGCTCGGGCTTCCCGATTCCCTCGTTCCCATTTCGGGAGATGTCCTCGATGAGCTGGTTGACCCGCTTAAGGATCTTACGATCCTCCGCCTGCCAGTAGAGGTAGTCTTCCCAGCCGTCGTCGGAGAAGGTGACCTTCACTCGTCGCCTTCATCAGCGTCAATAAGCTCGCGCACCTGACCCCGCCCGCCGTCCAGCTGATCGATAGCGCGGGAGATCCGCTGCCGGTTCACCGGGCTGGACATGAGGTAGAAGGTCTCCCGCATGGCCTCGTACTCTCGCTGGGGCAGCATGACGACGTTCTCGCCGTTAGGCCGGGTAATGACGACTTCTTCCTGGTCGTTGACCACCGAGTCCAGCGTGGCCGCGTAGTTGGCCCGAGACTCCGACATCGACATGACCTTCATGCCTCACCTCCGTATGTACACGATAATGTACATACGAAGGTGGATGCAAGCGACCTGGGAGCGCCGGCCACACTCAACTGGCGACGATCCAGACGCGCATGGCGCCGCGCTCGCGGCTGTCCCACTGGAAGTACGGGATCGCCGCCGCGGTGACTGTAGCGCCATCACCGGGGGCGCCATCATCGGCGAGCCGGGCCGGGGCGGTGACACCGATCGTGGGGCCGATGCCCGGCAGCGTCACCTCCCGCTCGGCCAGGGGCGCGCCCGGGGCCGCGACCAGGAGGTCGTCCACCGCCACCCCGTTGGGCTGGTCGGCCTGCTCGAAGCAGTACACCAGCGGGCCGCGCTCGATCGCGGCGCAGCCGCGGACCGCGTCCACCCGGCGGTCCGGGAGCGTCCAGCGCGGCGCCATGTCCAGGTCCACGGTCACCGTGTCGCCGGGCGACCATTGACGGCGGAGGAGCAGGTAGGCGGGTCCAGGCGGGACTATCCGTTCGGGATCATGGTTGAGGTGGTAGCGCGAGCCCGCGGCCCACGCCGGGATCCGCACTGCCAGCCCCCGCTCCCCCGGTTCCGCGGCCGCCACCCGCACCTCGACCCGGCCGCGCCACGGGTAGCCGGTGGCGACCTCGACGTCCAGGCCCGCGCCCGCGATCCGGGCGGCGGCGAGCTGCTGCAGGTACAGCGTGTCCCCGCCGCCCGGGCCGGCGGTGGTCGCGAGGTAGTGGTGCAGGGAGGCGAACAGGCGCATGATGTTCGGCGGGCAGCAGGCACAGGTGAACCACGCGAGGCGGCGGCAGGGGTCGTCCTTCTCGTAGTGGTCCTCCCGGCGCTGCAGCGGGTTGACGTAGAAGAACCTCTTCCCGTCGGCGGACAGCGCGGCGGCGAAGCCGTTGTACAGCACCCGCTCCATGTGGTCGGCGTACCGTGGGTCGCCGGTGGCCAGCAGCAGCCGCCAGCTCCACTGGAAGCTGGCGATCGCCGCGCACGTCTCGTTGTAGGCGCGGTCGGGCGGCAGCTCGAACCGGTCGCCGAACCCCTCGTCGGAGTGCCGCGACCCGTTGCCCCCGGTGAGGTAGGTCTTCGTCGCGACCATGTCGTCCCAGCGGCGGACCGAGGACGCGAGCAGCTCCCGGTCGCCGGTCTCGGCGGCCACGTCGGTCACGCCCGCCTCCAGGTACAGCGCGCGGACCACGTGGCCGACCTCGGTGGGCGATTCCCGGACCGGCAGGTGGTCTTGCAGGTAGCGGCGGCCCATGCCGCCCTTCCCCTTCCCCGCCGCCAGGCCGTTGCCGCGCTGCTCGACGAACTGGCGAGCTAGGTCCAGGTACCGCGTGGCGCCGGTCTCCCGGTACAGCTCGACCAGGGCGGTCTCGATGACCGGGTGGCCGTCGAGGCCCTTGCTGTCGCCGGCGAACTCGCGGACCAGGTGGTCGGCGGCCCTGGTCGCGATGGCCAGGAGGCGGTCGTCTCCGGCGCCGCGGCGCATCGCGATCGCGGCCTGGATGAGGTGCCCGGCGCAGTACATCTCGTGGCTGGTGGCCAGCCTGGCGTAACGAGGCTCGCCGGTGGCCTGGAAGTAGGAGTTGAGGTAGCCGTCGGGGCGCTGCGCCCGCTCCAGGAGGGCGATGACGTCGTCCGCGAAGGTGGTGAGCTCGGCCCTGGGCCCGCGCCCCAGCTCCCAGCCGATCGCCTCCAGGGTCTTGTAGATGTCGGAGTCCATGAACACCGGGCCGCGGTAGCCCGCGCCCTCCGCTCCCCCGCCGGCCCCTCCCGCGCCGTCCTCGGACGCCCGGATCGCGAGCCGCACGTTGTCCAGGTTGCCCGCGTCGCCGAGCTGGCGGAGCGCGAGGGGGAGGCTGGCGTCGGCGTTCCGCCGCTGCCACTCGCCGAGCAGGCCGCCGACGGCCAGCCGC
>JAFMRC010000195.1 GCA_017354375.1 Nocardiopsaceae bacterium
GCGCTCGCCGAGCGGGACGAGGCCGAGCGGCCGGCCGGCGAGGTGATCACCGCCGAGTACCTGACGGCGTGCCTGCGGCGGCTGCTGGACGGCGAGGACGCGCTCGTCCTGCATGAGGTCGTGACCGGCAGCCGGGCGGTGGCCGAGCACCTGCGCCCCAGCCGGCCCGGGTCCGTGGTGCACCATGGCGGCGGCCACCTGGGCTGGGCGGGTGGCGCGGCCATCGGGGCCAAACTCGCTTTTCCCGAACGGATCGTGGTGACTCTGGCCGGCGACGGCTCCTTCCTCCTTGGCTCGCCGGCGTCGGCGTTGTGGGTCCAGCGACGGTACGGCACGCCGGCGCTCACCGTCGTCTACGACAACCGGGGCTGGGCGGGACCCAAGTTCTCCACCCTGCACGTGCACCCCTCCGGCGCCGCCGCGGCGGCCGACGACTTCGGCGTGTCGCTGGAGCCGGAGGTGGACCTTCCCGGGGTGGCGCTGGCCGCCGGGGCGGGGTTCGGGGCTACGGTGTCGGAGCCGCGGGAGCTGCCGCAGGTGCTCAAGGACGCGCTCGAGGTGGTGCGGGGCGGGAGGCCGGCGGTCGTGAGCGTGCACCTTCCGCGGGCCTGACGTTAGCCGGCCCTTCCACGTGCCCCGACTTGGGGGGAACCGGTCCCGCGCTGGCGTCGAAGGAGTTCCCGGCGTACTTGAGGTCGAGCACGGAGGCGCCCCAGGTGACCGGCGGCGCCAGCATTGCCACCAGCGCGATGGCGAGTGCGGCAGCCTGCAGCCGGGGGTGCCTGGTTCCCGCCAGGCGCGGCGGCGCCAGGACCATGGCGGCGGCCATCCCGGCCCCGACCGCGGTCCACAGAACCCAGGGCAGGAATCCCGGGTATCCGGACCACAGCCAGCCGGCCCATGCCAGCTCCGCCGCGACGGCCAGCGACAGGACCACGCCGGGCAGCCTGCCCGATGCGCGCAGGCGCCAGAGGGCCACGATCCCCATGCCGGAGAGCGCGGCCACCGGCGGTGCGAGCTCCGCGACGTAGGCCGTGTGCGGGACCGCGTTCATGGCGCTGTAGATGATCCCGAACGTGAGCAGCCACGTCCCCCACATCACGAGGCCCCCGCGCATGGTGTCGGTGCGCTCGCGCCGTCGCCGCCACCAGAGCCCGGCGGCGAGCGTCAGCAGCGCGATCGGGTACAGCCAGCCGGCCTCCGGGCCGAACCTGCCGCCGAACAGCTTGTCCCAGCCCGAGTTGGTCCCGCCGACCATGTTTGCCTGCACGGCTGAGCTCGGGACCGGGGAATGCCCGGCTCGGGCCGATGACGACTCGGCATGGGAACCGGACCCGGGGCGGGGCTCGACGGACCCGGCTGGGGGCTTATTACCGGTTGTGACGGCGCCCGGCGCGAGGCCGGCGTTGATGTTTTCCGCTCCGGGGACGTTGATGCCGAAGCGTCCGAGCCCGTTGTAGCCGAACACCATCGCCAGCGCGCTGTTGTCGGTGGAGCCGCTGATGTAGGGGCGGTCGCTGGCGGGGGTGAGGGTGTAGACGGCGATCAGCGAGAACGACACCGCCAGCATGACGAGCCCGGCGGCGGCCAGGTGCCATAGCCGGCGACGGAGGCTGCCGGGGGCGGTGAGCAGGTAGGCCAGGGCGAGCGCGGGCAGCAGCATCCATGCTTCCAGCATCTTGGCCTGGAAGCCGATGCCGATCCAGAACCCGGCCCACAGCAGGGAGCGGAGCCGCGCCTCGATCATCGCGCGCTGGGCGGAATCGGCGGCGAGGACCAGGCACATCACCAGCGCGCCGTCCTCCATGCTGTGCCCGAACATCGAGGCCACGATGGGGGTCGTGGCGAAGAGCCCGGCCGCGAGCAGGCCCGGGGCCGCCCCGGCCCACCGCCGCACGATGCGGTACATGACCAGGGTCGAGATGACGCCCTCGATGACCTGGGGCAGGGCCAGCGACCAGGCGTGGTAGCCGAAGATCCTGGCCGACAGCGCCTGGACCATGAACGAGCCGGGCAGCTTGTCGAGTGTCGCCTGCGAGTTCAGCCCGCCGAAGAGGAATGCCTTCCAGCTCTGGGACATGGTCTTGACCGCGCTGGAGTACAGCGGCGCATACCCGGCGTGGACGATGTTGAGGGCGTAGAGCAAGGCCGCGACGGCGGCGATTCCGAGCAGCGCGGGGCGCGCCCAGGCGGGCTGGCCCGGCGGGGACCGCCAGACTTTCCAGCTGGGAACCTTTTCCCCGGGTGAGGGATCCGGACAGGTAGATACCAGCGGGGCGCTAGCGGTTGACGTGTCTGACGTTGATGACGTCACCTCATCACCTTTCAGTCTACTGATAGCGCGGTACCAGAACCCGGAGCTGGCAATGGCCAGTGCTGGGCCTAGCGCTCGCCATATTCCGGAACGCAAGTCCAGCGATCCTGGGCGGTGACTGAGAGAAGGGTGAGAGGGCTTATACGCGACGTCGTCCCGGTTGGAGTAAGCCGGGACGACGTCGGTCGGTGTTCTAGATGTCGATCCACCCGTGCTTTCTCGCGCAGTCCAGCATGCTCTGCCGCACCTCGGTAATCTGCTGGCCGGTCAGCGTCGGGACGCTGGCCAGCATCAGTTCCGTCAGTTCCTGCCCAAGCTCGGTGGGCGATAGCACGTCGCACATCTGCTCGTCATCCGGCGCATGGTTCTCGGCCGGGTCGCGCGATACCGGCTGCTTCACGGCATGAGGCGATGGGGCGGGCCCGTCCCCGGAACCAGGTCCATCGGAGCCAGATCCATCGGGAACGAGGTGCGCGGCGAACGCCTTACGCCCCCGGTCGCCCTCCATGATCTTGAACTCAACGCGTATTCCCGGGGCAAGCTCATACGGATCGCCGTCGAACACCGATGAGTGCAGAAAGACATCCTCGCCACCATCATCCGCCGCGACAAACCCGTAACCGCGTTCCCGGTCAAACTGCAGCACCCTACCTGTAGCCAATCCTGATCCACCCCTTGTTCCTGCGTTCATTTGCTGCAACGGAGCTTAACGGAAACAGGCCGCTGTGCGACTATGCGACTGTGCGACTGGTGCGGCACCGCAGTTGAACGCGGAGCCTGAACGCACGCTCTCGGCAACCTTGACAGAGGCTGTGAGTGAAGGCGAGGCTGGTCGCGTTAATCCCTGACCGTGTACCGGATTCCGGTGAAAGGAATGCGCAGTGGCGACGAATCCATTCGAAGATGAGAATGCTAAGTACTTCGTCCTTGTCAACGATGAGGGGCAGCATTCGCTATGGCCTGTCTTCGCCGATGTTCCGGAAGGCTGGAAGGTCGTCTTTGGTGAAGACGGACGCCAGGAATGCCTCGACTACGTTGAGAAGAACTGGACGGACATGCGACCGAAGAGCCTGATCGCGCAGATGGAGGCGGATGCCGCCGAACAGCGCAGCGGCGCGTCCGGAAACGGCGCGCCGGGCAACGGCCACGCGACAGGAAAGAAGCACGGCGGAGCGGGCAAGTCGGCGCGCAAGTCAAAGAAAGAGGCGGTCGGCTAGGAAGTCGGCTAGGAAGTCGGCTAGGAATGGGTCGGCTCGGAATAGCTTATTAGCCATCTCATGAGCGAGCGGGAGGGTTCCCTGGTGGCTGCGCAGGACGTCGAATATGTTGAGCTTTACACTAATGATGAGCAATCGACTCTCCAGTACTTCGTATCATCCCTGGGTTTTACGCATGTTGCGGAGTCTGCCGGTGACGGCAGTCATTCGTCGCTGGTCCGGCAGGGGACGATGCAGCTGGTCATCACCGCGGGACGGGGGACGGAAGCGTTCCTCGAAGCGCACGGGGACGGGATCGCCGATATCGCCTTCGGGTGCGACGACGCGGCCGAGACCTACCGCCAGGCGGTAAGCGCCGGAGCCTCGGTGGTCAGCTCGAAACCCGATCGCCTGGCCGTCTCCGGATTCGGCGACACCTGCCATACGCTCGTCACGCGGTCCGCCAACGCCGGCCCGCCCGCCGATCGGGCATGGCAGCCCATTGCCGGGGCGCCGACGCCTACCGGGCACATCCGGCTACTGGACCACATCGCGGTGTGCGTCGAAAGCGGGAGCCTCGCGGATTGCACCAGGTTCTACGCCGATGCCTTCGGGCTTGGAAAGTACTCCAGCGAGTACATAGAGGTGGGCGACCAGGCGATGGACTCGATCGTCGTCCGCAGCCCGTCCGACGGCATAACCTTCACGATCCTTGAGCAGGACCTGACGAAGAAATCCGGGCAGGTAGAGGCGTTCCTGTCCAGGAACGGCGGGGCAGGCGTCCAGCATCTCGCCTTCCTCGTCGATGACATAATTTCCGCGGTCCGCGTATTCAGGGGACGCGGAATTGAGTTCCTGGATACGCCCGACGCATATTACGACATGCTCGCCGAGCGCCTTCCCGGCCTGGAGCGCCAGATCGCGGACCTGCGTGCGACAGATGTCCTCGCCGACCGTGACGAATGGGGCTACCTCCTCCAGCTGTTCACGCGCTCCCCGTATAAGCGGAACACGATGTTCTGCGAACTGGTGCAGCGGCGGGGCGCCCGTGGCTTCGGCAGCGCGAACATCAACGCCCTCTACCAGGCCGTGGAACGCGATGAGCTGGCGGACGGATGAGCATGCATGCGGTGGCGCCGGCAACGGCCACGATCTGCATGGCGGACCTGCACGCTAGCGTGCGCGATCCCGCCCTGGAGACGATGAACTTCCTCAACGAGATCACCTCCCGTTATCCGGAGGCTATCTCGTTCGCTCCCGGGCGCCCGCACGACGGATTCTTCGACACGGAGCAGATATTCGCGTACATCAGGCGTTACCTTGATCATCTCGCGGAAAGCGGGAGGACGCCTGAGCAGATCCGTGACGCGGTATTCCAGTACGGCCCGACCGCGGGACGGATCCGGGAGCTGATCTGCGACTACCTCCGCGAGGATGAAGGCATCGACGTCCCGCCCGAGTCCGTCGTGGTCACCGTCGGCTGCCAGGAAGCCATGCTCCTCGCGCTGCGCGTGCTCATCTCAGGTCCTGACGACGTGCTGCTGGTCTCCAGTCCCTGCTACGTCGGGATCACCGGCGTCGCGAAGCTGCTGGATGTCGAGCTGGTAGCGGTGGAGGAAGGCGAGGAGGGCTTCCGGTGCGCGGACCTGGACGCGGCGATTCGCACCGAGCTGGCGCGGGGACGCCGTCCCCGCGCCTTTTACGTGGTCCCTGACCACTCCAACCCGGCGGGGACCACCATGCCGGCCGGGACTCGTCGCGAGCTGCTCGAGCTGGCCGCGCGCCATGACCTCCTGATACTGGAGGACAGCCCCTACCGGCTGGTCAGCCCTGAGCCACATCTCCCGACCCTCAAGTCCCTTGACCGGCAGGCCCGGGTTGTCCACTTGGGCTCCTTCTCCAAGACGGCCTTCCCCGGGGCCAGGGTGGGGTTCGCGGTCGCGGACCAGCCGGTTACCGACTCCACGGGCGGCGTCAGCCTGCTGGCGGATGAATTCGCCAAGATCAAGAGCATGGTGACGGTCAACACCCCGACGCTGAGCCAGGCAGCCGTCGCGGGCATGCTCCTCGCCTGCGACGGGCGCGTCTCGGAGCTCAACGCGAAGGCGGCGGGGTACTACGCGGATGCCATGCGGACGACGCTCAGCCAGCTCGACGCGTGCCTCCCCGCCGATCGGCGAGATGCCCTGGGGCTGCGCTGGAATAGCCCCGACGGCGGCTTCTTCCTCACGGTGCGCGTCCCGTTCCGAGCCGACAATTCTGCCTTGAAGCGCTCCGCGGAGGACTACGGAGTCATCTGGACGCCGATGTCGTACTTCTATCCCGACGGCGGCGGAGACTACAGCATCCGGCTGTCCGTGAGTTACCTCTCCCACGAAGGGATTATCGAGGGAATTGGACGGCTGGCTGCCTTTATCGAGGCCGAGGCGGCACGTGATCCGAGCTGAGAGTACGCGGCGGTAATCCATCCGGGCTGACTGGGTTGGCCGGGCTGGCTGGGTGGCCGCATGGAAAGCATTAGAGAAGGGCAGCAGAACCTTGTTCTCGACTAAAGGATCCATCGACGGCGTGGGGGTCGTCGTCCCCGCCGATGGGGTCACTAGGCAGCTACTTACCCCGGGCACGATGCGGCGCTCCCTTTCTTACTTGAAGCCGTACCGATTGCATGTATGCCTGCTTGTATTCTGGACAGTGGTAGATTCTGTGATCACGGTCACGGTCCCGCTGCTGCTGAAAGTCATTATCGACAATGGAATCATGCACCATGACTTTCATGTCATAGCCGCGGTAGCCGGAATCGCAGCTGGACTAGCCGCCCTGGACTTGATAGCGCAGGTGGGGCAGACGTTCGCTTCGGCGCGGATCGGGCAAGGGGTTAGCTACGATATGCGGACGAGCGTGTTCCGGCATATTCGGCGGCAGCCCATGGCCTTTTTTACCCGGGCGCAGACCGGGTCGCTGGTGAGCCGCCTGAACACGGATGTTGTCGGGGCGCAGCAGGCCATGACGACCGTGCTGACCACGGTGGTATCCAGCTCGCTGACCCTGGTGCTGGTGCTGGCGGAAATGTTCTACCTATCCTGGCTGATCAGCGTAATCTCGCTCGTGGTCTTTCCAATGGTTATTCTGCCGGCCCGCGCGCTTGGCCGTCGTATCCAGCGATACGCGCGGGAGCAGATGCAGCAGAATGCCGAGATGGGCGCCCTGATGAACGAGCGATTCAACACCGGGGGCGCGATGCTGTCGAAGCTGTACGGGCGCCGTGCCGAAGAAGATGAAGTGTTCGCGAGGAGGGCCGGGCAGGTCCGCGACATCGGCGTAAGGCTTAACGTCTTCAACAGGGCATTGTTCATAATAATGACCTTTATCGCGTCGCTGGTCACGGCCATGGTCTACGGCGTTGGCGGGAGCCTGGTAGCGAGCCACGTATTCGAGCTGGGCACGCTCGTGGCGATGGCGGCGCTGCTCGGGCGGTTGTACGCCCCGATCAACCAGATGGCCCAGATGCAGGGCAACGTGGTGCAGTCGATGGTCAGCTTCGACCGGCTGTTCGAGGTGCTGAAGCTGAAGCCGCTGATCGAGGAGAAGGCGTCCGCGGTCGCGCTTTCCGCGAAGGACGGCGCGCCGGGCGTGGAGTTCGATTCGGTCACGTTCCGCTATCCGGTGGCGAGTGAGGTGTCGCTCGCGTCGCTGGAATCGACAGCACTGCCCGAGACGGAACGCGATGACGTTACCGAAGACGTGATCAAGGACGTGAGCTTCGAGATTCCGCCCGGAACGATTACCGCGCTCGTGGGTCCGTCGGGGGCGGGGAAGACGACCCTGACCCACCTTGTCGCGCGGCTGTACGACCCCCGCTCGGGAACCGTGCGGATCGGCGGCCACGACCTGCGTGACGTATCCCTGGATTCGCTGTACGAAATCGTGGGCGTGGTTACCCAGGACGCCTATCTGTACCACGACACGATACGGATGAACCTGGCCTATGCCCGGCCGGGCACCACGGAAGAAGAGATGCGGGAGGCGTGCCAGGCCGCCCAGATCTGGGACGTCATCCAGTCGCTGCCGAGCGGGCTGGACACGGTCGTGGGGGATAGGGGTTACCGGCTGTCCGGCGGCGAGAAGCAGCGGATAGCAGTCGCCCGGCTCCTGCTGAAGCGCCCCTCGGTCGTGGTGCTGGACGAGGCCACGGCGCACCTGGACTCGGAGTCGGAGGCCGCGATCCAGCGGGCGTTCAAGACGGCGCTCGCCGGGCGGACGTCCCTGGTGATAGCGCACCGGCTGTCCACGGTCCTCGAGGCGGACCAGATCCTGGTGATCGACGGGGGACGGGTACGCGAGCGCGGGAAGCACGAAGAGCTCCTGGCCGTCGGCGGGCTCTACGCGGAGCTTTACCGGACGCAGTTCCTGCGGCAGCGGGCGGAGGGCAACGGGAACGGGGCTCACGGAGCGGACCGGGACGGGGCGGACCGGGCCGTTGCGAGCCAGAGTGGGAGCTTGGCATGACCAGCGGGGAGCGAGAGCGGAAGCTGGTGCTGGGGTGGGGTGTTTCCGGGCAAGAGGCGGCCGGAACGCTGATGCCGGAAGTCGTGTTCGCGCGGGCGGCTACGGATCCGGAGGCGGTGGCTGTGGAGTGCGGGGACGCGGTGGTGTCCTACGGGGAACTGGTCGCGGCGGCGGATCGGTGGGGGCGGCTGCTGGCGTCGCGGGGGGCGGGAGCGGAGTCGCGGGTGGCGGTGGTGCTGGAGCGGTCGGTGGAACTGGTGGAGGTGCTGCTGGGGTGCTGGCGGGCGGGGGCGGCGTTCGTGCCGGTGGATCCGGGTCACCCGGCGGCGCGGGTGGGGTGGCTGCTTGAGGACTGTGGTCCGGTGGTTGTGGTGTGCTCGGCGGCGACCGCCATGCTGGTGCCGGAGGGGCTGGCGGGGCGCCGGGTGGTGGCCGATGACCCGGCCGTGGTGGCGGAGCTGGGCGGGATGCCCGCGGGCGGGCCGGGGGCGCGGCTGGCACCGGGGCAGGCGGCGTACGTGATGTACACCTCCGGGTCCACCGGGCAGCCAAAGGGCGTGGTGGTGCCGCATGCGGGGCTGGGGCCGCTGGCGGCGGCGCAGGCGGGGCACTTCCGGGTACGGCGGGGGTCGCGGGTGCTGGCGTTCGCGTCGCCGGGGTTCGACGCGTCGGTGGCGGAGTTGTGCGTGGCGCTGGCATCGGGTGCGGCGCTGGTGGTGGCGGGACGTGAGCAGATGCCGCCGCGGGCGCCTCTGGCGGCGGCGGTGGCGAGGCTGGGGATCACGCACGTGACGGTGCCGCCGGCGGTGCTGGCGGCAGAGGAGGAACTTCCGCCGGTGCTGGAGACGCTGGTGGTGGCGGGGGAGGCATGCCCGGAGGGCGTGGCGGCGCGGTGGTCGGCCGGGCGGCGGATGATCAACGCCTACGGCCCGACGGAGGCGACGGTGTGCGTGTCGATGAGCGGGCCGCTGGCGGGGACGGGGGAGGTCCCGGTGGGCCGCCCGGCGGCGGGGCGGCGGGTCATGGTGCTGGACCGGTTCCTGCGGCCGGTGCCGCCGGGGGTAGCGGGGGAGCTGTACGTGGCGGGCGCCGGGGTGGCGCGGGGATATGCGGGCCGTCCGGGGCTGACGGCGGAGCGGTTCGTGGCCTGCCCGAGGGAGGCCGGGGGGCGGATGTACCGCACCGGGGACCTGGCGAAGTGGTCGGCCGACGGGCAGCTGGTGTTCGCGGGCCGGGCCGATGGGCAGGTCAAGATCCGCGGCTTCCGGGTTGAGCCGGGTGAGGTCGCCGCGGCGCTGGGCAGGCTGCCCGGCGTCGGGCAGGCGGTCGTCGCCGCCCGGGAGGACCGGCCCGGGGACCGGCGCCTGGCCGGGTACGTGGTCCCCGCCGGGGATGCCGGGCTGGACGGGGAGGCGCTGCGGGGGGAGCTGGGGCGGCTGCTGCCGGAGTTCATGGTGCCGGCGTCGGTGACGGTGCTGGAGCGGCTGCCGGTGACGGTGAACGGGAAGGTCGACTACGCGGCGCTGCCCGCGCCTGACTTCGCGTCGGCGGGAGGGTCGCGGCGGCCGGCTGGCGAGGCTGAGGAACTGCTGTGCGGGTTGTTCGCTGAGCTGCTGGGCCTGGAGGCGGGGTCGGTGGGGGCGGAGGACAGCTTCTTCACCCTGGGCGGGGACTCGATCATGTCGATGCAGCTGGCGGCGCGGGCGCGGCGGGCGGGGCTGGGACTCAGCCCGCAGGATGTGTTCGAGAAGGAGACCCCGGCCGGGCTGGCCGTGGTCGCCCAGGCGGGTGAGGTTTCCGGAGGCGCGGAGTGGGGCGAGCCGACGGGAGAGGTGCCGGTGACGCCGGTCATGCTGATGCTGTCGGGTGCCGGGGGGCTGGAGAGCCTGGGGGGCCGGTTCTGCCAGTGGGTGGTGCTGGAGGTGCCGCCGGGGCTGGATGCGGGGGTGCTGGCGGTG
>JAFMRC010000439.1 GCA_017354375.1 Nocardiopsaceae bacterium
GCGCGGATGGCCGCCGCCGGGGCGGAGCCGGGGCCGGTCGCGGCGAGCGGCACCGACCGGATCCTGTTCTACGTCGCGACCAGGGGCGCGCCCGCCGACGAGGACGAGTGGTGGTCCTGCGGGCTGGACGCGTCGCCGGGTTTCTCCGAGCAGGCCACGGCGCTGCGCTGGCACTGCCGGGACAGCTACGTGCTGGCCCCGCCGTCGCGCCTGGGCGACTCCCACGACGTACGCTGGATGCGGCCGCCCGCGGGCCGACCCCTGCCGGACGCGCTGCGGCTGCTCGAGTACCTGGTGGACGCCTGCGAGGAGACTCATGAGTGACCGCTCGTCCGAATTGTTCGCCCGCGCTCTCTCCGTGACGCCCGGAGGCGTCAACTCACCGGTCCGGGCGTTCGGGCCCGTCGGCGGCACGCCCCGGTTCATCGAGCGGGCCGCGGGCGCGTACCTGTTCGACGCCGACGGAAAGCGCTACGTCGACATGGTGTGCTCCTGGGGACCGATGATCCTGGGGCACGCGCATCCCGTGGTCACCGAGGCCGTGTCGGCGGCGCTCGCGCTGGGCACCTCGTTCGGGGCCGCGACGGAAGGCGAGGTCGAGCTGGCGGAGGAGATCATCTCCCGCGCGCCCGTGGAGCGGGTGCGGCTGGTCAACTCCGGAGGCGAGGCGACCATGTCGGCGCTGCGGCTGGCCCGCGGATACACCGGGCGGTCGCTGGTCGTGAAGTTCGCGGGCTGCTACCACGGATCCGTGGACGCGCTGCTGGTGGCGGCCGGGTCCGGGGTGGCGACGCTCGGCCTGCCGGACTCCCCGGGCGTGACCGGCGCGTCGGCGGCCGACACCGTGGTGCTGCCGTACAACGACGCCGCCGCGGTGCGCGAGCTGTTCAGCCAGCGCGGCGAAGAGATCGCGTGCGTGATCGCCGAGGCCTGCCCGGCCAACATGGGCGTCGTGCCGCCGGCCGATGGGTTCAACCAGCTGCTCCGGTCGCTGTGCGACGAGTCGGGCGCGCTGCTGGTCATGGACGAGGTGCTGACCGGGTTCCGGGTGTCGGCGTCCGGATGGCACGGCATCGACGGGGTCCGGGGTGACCTGGTGACGTTCGGGAAGGTGATGGGCGGCGGGTTGCCGTGCGCCGCGTTCGGCGGACGGGCGGAGATCATGGAGCGGCTCGCGCCGGCCGGGCCGGTGTACCAGGCGGGCACGCTGTCGGGGAACCCGCTCGCCACCGCCGCGGGGCTGGCCACGCTGCGGGCCTGCACACCAGACGTGTACTCGGCGGTGGACTCGTTCGCCGGCCAGGTGTCCAAGCTGGTGTCCTCCGCGCTGGCCGAGGCGGGCGTGCCGCACTACCTGTCGATGGCGGGCAACCTGTTCACGGTCTTCCTCGGCCGGACCGCCCCGGTGCTCGGGTTCGACGACGCGAAGGACCAGTCGACGCGCGCGTATTCCGCGTTCTTCCACGCGATGCTGGACGGCGGCGTCTACCTGCCCCCGTCCGCGTTCGAGGCCTGGTTCTGCTCGTCCGCTCACGATGAGGAAGCCCTGTCCGCCATCGCCAGCGCGCTGCCGTCCGCCGCCCGCGCCGCTGCCGCCGCCGTCGGGGCCTGAAGCGGATTAGCCCGTGCGTCCCGACGCCAGCCGCGTCAGGTAGGAAACCAGGGTGATCAGGACCTGCTTGCTGGACTCCCGGACCCGGGCGTCGCATTCGACGACCGGGATCTGGTCGCTGATGGCGAGCGCCTTGCGGACCTTGGACAGGCTCGGCTGCGGGCCGTCGTCGAACCGGTTGACCGCCACGACGAACGGCATCCGGTGATGCTCCAGGCGATCGATCGCGTACCAGGAGTCCTTCATGCGGCGCGTGTCGATCAGCACGACCGCGCCCAGGCTGCCCGCGAACAACTGGTCCCACAGGAACCAGAACCGCTCCTGGCCCGGCGCGCCGAACAGGTACAGCACGTTGGAGGAGTCCAGGGAAATGCGCCCGAAGTCGAAGGCCACCGTGGTGGTGGACTTGCCGCGCACGTGGCTGTCGTCATCGACGCCGACGCTGGCCTGCGTCATGACCTCCTCGGTCGACAGCGGACTGATCTCGCTGACCGAGCCGACCATGGTGGTCTTGCCGACGCCGAAGCCGCCCACGATGACGATCTTCAGCCCGTTGTGGGCGGACCCCGGCAGCGGGGCGGGCGGCTGGCCGGCCGGGGCGGGCAGTTGACCGGCCGGGTCGGCCTCTGGCACCTGCGGGTCAGAGTCGTTGTAGGCCAAGGAGCACCTGCTTCAGGACGTCGCGGTCGGGAAGGTGCAGGCCGTCCGGGTCATCGGAGCGGCCCGCCCCCGGCAGCGGGTGGCGGACGGTGATGCCCCCCGTGTCGAGGAGATCCTGCAGCAGGACCTTGACCACGCTGATCGGCAGCCGGAGCCCGGCGGAGACCTCGGCCAGCGCCATCGGCGTGCGGCACATGGTAAGGATCTTGACGTGCTCGGATTGCATCCCCTCGGCGGGGTCACGCTCGGCCACGATCAGCGAGACGAGGTCGAACGGGTTGTCATCACCGGGCACCCGGCCGTGCGTGACCGTGTAGAGCCGGTCCGGCGACTCGCGGTCGATGGCCCTCATAACGCCGGGCCGTCCTCCCCCTGCCGCGGTGGCGACGTCAGGTGTGCGCCGATCTGCTCCACAAGCTCGGACATGTTGTGCCCGACGATCCCGACGTCCGCCTCCGCGCCCGCCACGACCGCCAGGTGGGCGCCCTCGCCCGCCGGCACGATGAGCAGCACGCCGCCGGGGAATTCCACCATGGCCTGGCCTGCCCCGAGGCCCGTGCCGAACTCGGCGGACGCGCTCAGCGCCAGGGACTGGATGCCGGAGGCGATGGCCGACAGCTGGTCGGCCCGGTCGGTACCGAGGTCATCGGTGCTGCACAGCCGCAACCCGTCCTTCGACAGCACCAGGACGTGCCGGACCTCCGGGGTCCTGTCCTTGAGGTTTCCCAGCAGCCACTCCAGGTCGTGGTCCGCCGCAGTCGTCGGGTCTGCGCCGCTCATGCCTGTCGCCGTTCCCCTCTGTCTACTCGGCCGGGGATGTCTCGTCGTGCGGGGGTGCCTCGTCGGCCGGGGGTGCCTCGTCGGCCGGGCCGGACTCGCCCGGCTGCGGCTGCACCGACTGCCGGAAGGCAGCGAACCGGGAGCCCGTCTGCTCGGGCGTGCGCGGGGCGGGCGGCTCGTCGTCTTCCTCCGGGCGCGGCCGGCCGGCCACCGCCAGGGTGCTTCCCCTGGGACGCACGGGGAGTTCCGGTTCCTCCCCCTCCGGGGAGGATGAGCCGCCGGGGTACCCGCCGGCGGGATCCGGCGGAACCGGCCGGTTCTGGGCGATCAGCGTGCGCGGGATCAGCACGACGACCCCGGTCCCGCCCCGCGACGACGGGCGGAAGTTGACGGATAGCCCGTACCTGTCGGCTACCTTGCCGACCACGGCCAGGCCAAGGCGGGTGCCGGGCAGCGTGGACAGGTCGAGCGACTTCCCGACGACCTCCTCGGCCCGGCTCCTCTCCCGGCGGCGCATGCCCAGGCCGCTGTCCTCGATCGTGACGATCAGGCCGACGTCCTCTTCCTCCACGTACACATGGACCGCCGAGCCGTGGGTGGAGAACGAGGTCGCGTTGTCCATCAGCTCGGCCAGGGCGTGCATCACGCCCTCGGCCGCGTACCCGACCAGGGCGGCGGTGGACGAGGAGTGGACCCGGACGCGCTGGTAGGCGTCGATCCGGCCCATCGCGCCGCGCAGGATGGACTCCATGGGGATCGGCCGGGTCCACCGGCGGCCCGAGCGGCCGCCGGCCAGCAGCGCGATGCTGTCGGCCAGCCGGCCCATCTGCGAGACTCGGTGATCGAGCTCGATCAGGTCGCCGAATACCTTCTCGTTGCCGTATCGCTCCTCCAGCTCGCGGAGCTCGGCGAGCATCCGGGTGGCCTGGGCCTGGATGCGCGCGGCCGCGCTGGCGCAGGCGGTCATCGCCGTCGCGCCGC
>JAFMRC010000440.1 GCA_017354375.1 Nocardiopsaceae bacterium
GCGCTGACCGCCGACCTGCCCGCGCTGCGCCCCGGCGAGCTTTCCGCGGCGCTGAACGCGGCTGCCTCACCCGCCTCACCCGCCTCGCCCGCCTCGCCCGCTGATCCGACTGGTTCGCCCGCCGCCTCGTTCGTGGCGGACGCGGCCCGCGTGGGCACGACGGCGTACGCGGTGGCACCATGGGGGGACTTCACGCCGCGGTTCGGCGACTCGTCCCGGGCCCGGCACGCGGCTTCCGGTGCCCGCGAGCTCATGCTGAGCGACATCCCGGGGCTGCGGCGGGACGTGGACACCCCGGAGGACCTGCGCGCCGCGGTCGCGCTTGGCGCCGGCCCCAGGACCACGGCGCTGGCCGGGGAACTGCTAGCGGGCGCGTCGTAATATGTGCACTACCGGGCAGGTCAGCGTCCTGGTGATTCCCTCGACCTGCTGGATGTGCGTGGCGACCAGCTTGCCAAGCTCGTCCACGTTGTCCGCCTGCGCGCGGACTATGACGTCGTAGGGGCCGGTGACGTCCTCCGCCTGCGTGACCCCGGTGATCTGCCCGATCTTCCCGGCCACGTCGGCGGCCTTGCCGACCTCGGTCTGGACGAGGATGTATGCCTGGACCATAGCGTCCTCCCGGGGGCAGGGTAGGCCAGCTGCCCTTGGAGTGCCACGGTACCTTAGAGGTCCAGACCTGTCCCGTTCCGGCGGGAGCTGATTTGCCTTCCTGCGTGCTTGGAGGTGGCGATCTCGGCTGCTGAGACTGCCGGCCCGCCGGGTCCGTCCGGCTCCGGCTCGCTCGGCTCGCTGGGCGAGTTCGGGCTGATCCGCGCCCTCGCCGCGAGGATGCCCGCCGGGCCGCTCACCTCGATCGGGATCGGCGACGACTCCGCCGTGCTGGCCGCGCCGTCCGGCAGCGTCGTCGCCGCGGTGGACATGCTGATCGAGGGCAGGCACTTCCTGCGCTCGTGGTCGTCGGGGCGGGACGTGGGGGTGAAGGCGGCGGCGCGCGGACTCGCGGACATCGCCGCGATGGGAGCGGTGCCGACCGCGCTGCTCGTCGCGTTCGCCGCGCCCTCGTCGCTGCCGGCGTCCTGGGCGCTCGACCTGGCCTCCGGCGTGGCCTCGGAGGCCGAGCGGGCCGGCGCCGGGGTCGTCGGCGGGGATACGGCGTCGGCGGATTCGGTGCTGGTGTCGGTCACGGCGCTGGGTGAGCTGAGGGAGCTGAATGAGCTGAGGGAGCTGAATGACATGTCGGATATGTCGCCCGTGCGCCGGTCCGGCGCTCGTGAGGGGGACGTGGTGGCGGTGTGCGGCGCGCTCGGCCACTCGGCCGCGGGGCACGCGCTGCTGTCCGCCGGCCTGCGGGAGCCCGGTTCCCTGGTGGCCGCGCACCTGCGCCCCGCCCCGCCCTACGACGCGGGCCCGGAGGCCGCGCGCCTCGGCGCGACCGCGATGATCGACGTCAGCGATGGCCTGCTCGCCGACCTGGGCCATATCGCCGCCGCGAGCGGCGTGACAATCGACGTCTCCTCGGCCGCGCTGGTCCCCCCGGACGACGCCCCGCTGTGGCGCGCGGCGGCCCAAACACCCCTATCATCCCGAACGGATAGTGGCGACTCTTCCCGCCCCCAGCTCCTGCACTGGATCCTGGCCGGCGGCGAAGACCATGCGCTTGTCGCCACGTTCCCGCCTGATGTTGCCTTGCCGGAACGCTGGCGCGTCATCGGCACCGTCGGCCCGGCTGCCTCGGGCGACGGAGTCACGGTAGACGGCGAGCGCTACTCCGGCCTCCCTGGCTGGCAGCACTTCCGCTAACGGGAAACGCGCGGGGGTTTGGGCCAGCGTGGAGTTCTTTTGCATATAGAGTGCAAAAAAGTACCACAAGGATGCATCGCATCCCTGTTGACCTGCCATCAACGGCGCGTTGCTACGGCCCTGGCCGTAGCAACGGCACTTCCACCCTGGCAGGGGTGGGGGCTACTGGCGCTCGTTAGCGGGAGACGCGGGTGACCTTGCCGGCCTTGATGCAGGAAGTGCACACGTTGAGTCGCTTCGGCGTGCCGGAGATCACCGTGCGGACGGTCTGGATGTTCGGGTTGAAGCGGCGGCGGGTGCGGCGGTGGGAGAACGAGACGTTGTTGCCGAAACCCGGCCCCTTGCCGCATACGTCGCAGACGGAAGCCACGGTTTGCTCCATTGGTCAGGATGGTCAAAGTCGGTACGCGCCATGTCCGCGGCGACCTGCCCGAGAGCGGGGCGGTACGCCAAGGCGGATGTGGCAGCCTGCGAAGCATACCCGACCCCGGCCACGGTTGGCGAACCATCCGAATGTCAGCGGTGGCTTCTATGCTTCGAACCGTGACCACGCTCACCGACCCGCTCGTCAGTGCGCTCAGCCGGACCGTCGGCCGCAAGCTCGAGAGCGCCTTCGGCATGGAGACTGTCGAGGATCTGCTGCGGCACTACCCGCGGCGGTATTACTCCCGCGGGGAGCTGACCGATCTCGGCGAACTGGAGGAGAATGCCCACGTCACCGTGCTCGCGCGGGTGGACACGGTTCAGCGCAGGCAACTGCCGCCACGGGTCAGCCTGAAGGATCCCAGGCAGGGGGCCAAGCCCCGGGAGATGCTTGAGGTCATCGTGACCGACGGGCCGGGCAAGAACAAGCTGAGGCTGACGTTCTTCGGCCGGGCGAGCTATTTCCAGCGGGACCTGCACCCTGGCGTGGAGGGGTTGTTCGCGGGCACGGTGTCCACGTTCAGGGGGCAGCGCCAGCTCGTCCATCCCGAGTTCGAGGTGCTGCCAAAGGAGGCGGACGGCAAGGACGACGCCGCGGCGGGCTTCGCGGGCGCGCTGGTCCCGGTCTACCCGGCGAGCGCCACAATGAGCACCTGGGCCATCTCCCGGTGCGTCCGCGACGTGCTGGGGAAGCTGGTGGTCACCGACGACGACCCGCTTCCGGCGGAGCTGCGGCGGAAGCATGGCCTGCTGCCGCTTCCGGACGCGCTGCGCGCCATCCACCGGCCAGCCGACCGGGCCGACGTGGCGCGAGCGGAAAAACGGCTGCGCTGGGACGAGGCGTTCGTGACGCAGGCGGCGCTCGCGCAGCGGCGGAAGGCCACGGCGGCCATGCCGGCCGTCCCCCGCCCGCGCGACGGTGACGGGATCGCCGCGGAGTTCGACCGGCGGCTGCCGTTCACGCTCACCGACGGCCAGCGGCGCGTCGGGGAGACCATCGCCGTGGACCTGGCGTGCGCGCACCCGATGAACCGGCTGCTGCAGGGGGAGGTCGGCTCCGGGAAGACCGTGGTGGCGGTGCGGGCCATGCTGCAGGTGGTGGCCTCGGGCGGGCAGGCGGTCCTGCTGGCGCCCACCGAGGTCCTCGCCCAGCAGCACTACCGGTCGGTCAGGCAGATGCTCGGGCCGCTCGCCGAGGGCGGGACGCTCGGCGCGCCGCCGAGCGCGACCCAGGTGGAGCTGCTCACCGGCTCCACTGGCGCCCGGGACCGGCGCCGCATCCTGACCGACGCGTTCACGGGCGACGCGGGCATCCTCATCGGCACCCACGCCCTGCTCGAGGACCGCGTCCAGTTCGCGGACCTGGGCCTGGTGGTGATCGACGAGCAGCACCGGTTCGGGGTGGAGCAGCGGGACGCGCTCCGGGAGAAGGCGTTCGGCGCTCGTCCGCACGTGCTGGTGATGACGGCGACGCCGATTCCCCGCACGGTGGCGATGACCGTGTTCGGTGACCTGGAGACCTCGACGCTGGCCGAGCTGCCGGCCGGGCGGCCGGAGATCGCGACTCACGTCGTGCACGCCGTTGAACGGCCCCGTTACCTGGAGCGCGCCTGGGAACGGCTGCGCGAGGAGGTCGCGGCCGGGCGGCAGGCGTACGTCGTGTGCCCGCGCATCGGCGGCGAGGAGGCGGGCGGAGAAGACGTAACCGACGGCCCCGAGGACGCCGACGGCGCAGGGGACGCCGGCGCCGTGGACGCCGGCGGCGGTCAGGCGGA
>JAFMRC010000196.1 GCA_017354375.1 Nocardiopsaceae bacterium
ATCGCAAGCGATCGGGCGCGCGGCTGCAAGGGCTGACCCGCAGGGTGCGGGATGCAAGACCTGGCGAGCGGTGATACCGTGATGAGGCCCTCCAGCGACGTGAGGTAGTCATGGCTCTTGCCACCGCCCCCCGCCTGGCCACGGGCCAGCGACGCCGAGGGCAACTGCCAGCCGAGGTCGCGGGCTTGGTCGGTCGGCACGCAGAACTCGCCAGGGTGTCTAGCCTGCTGGCCAGCGCCCGCCTGGTTACCCTTACCGGTCCAGGTGGAGTGGGCAAGACCCGGGTCGGCCTACGGGCCGCGGCCCAGGTCGCCGAAAAATATTCCGGTGGTTCCTGCTTCGTCGACCTCTCCGGGGTACAGGATCCCGAGTCGCTGCCGGGCACGATCGCGGAGTGCCTGGGGATACCAGAGAATGGCGGCATCGACGCCGTGCTCAGCCACCTGCGCGACCGGCGACTGCTTCTCATCCTGGACACCTGCGAGCACCTCGTGGATGCCTGCGCGGCGTTCGCCGATACCCTGCTGCGAGAGGCACCACGGGTAACCCTCCTGGCCACCACCAGGCAGCCCCTGGACGTTCCCGGAGAGCACACGCTGTCGATCCCCCCGCTACCAGTAACCGGACCGGACGGCACCGACGGCGATGCGGTGAAGCTGTTCGCCCAGCGCGCGATCGCTGCCATGCCGTCGTTCCGCCTTACCGACGAGACGCGGGCGGACGTCATCCGGCTCTGCCGACGCCTCGACGGCATTCCGCTGGCGATCGAGCTCGCCGCGGTGCGGCTGCGCGCGCTCCCGCTACCCGACCTGGCCGAGAGGCTGGAGCACCGGTTCCAGGTGCTGGACGGCGGGCGACGAGGTGCCGCGCCTCGGCACCAGACGCTGCGCAGCGCGATCGGCTGGAGCTACGACCTGTGCACCCCCGCCGAGCGGATGGCCTGGGAACGACTGTCGGTGTTCAACGGAACGTTCGACTTGGCCGCGGCCGAGCACATCTGCGCGGTCCCGGGCTCCGATATCTTCGAAGGGCTGATCGGGCTGGTCGATAAGTCGGTGGTGCTGCGCAACGGCGCCAACGGCAGCCGGTACCGGCTGCCGGGCACGCTGCGCGAGTTCGGTGCGCTGCGGCTCGCGGCAGCCGACGAGGTGATCGGCTGCCGGGATCGGCACCTGTCCTACTACCTGAGGGTTGCGCGGCGGTTCCGCGACGAACTCGTCGGCGACGGCCAGCTGGACCGCCTCCGCGAGCTGCGCGCCAGCCACGGCGACCTGCGCGCCGCGCTGGAACACGGGACGGGGGAACGCTCTCCGGCCGGGCGCCGGTCCGAGGCGGCGGAGCTGGCGACGGCACTGCAGGCGTACTGGGTGATCACCGGACGGCTGGAGGAGGGCAGGGGCTGGCTGGACAAGATCGCCGGGCAATCCCCGGAGTTCTCCGCCGAGCGCGCCGAGGCGCTCGTCGTCCGCGCCTATCTCGGGGCCTTCCAGGGCGATGCCTCCGGGGCCGCGCGGGACGCGCGTGAGGGAATCCGGATCGCGAAGAACCTCGGCGCGGACCGGCTGACGGCCCGCGGTTACCTGTACCTGCATACGGCCTTGGCGTTGGGCGGCGGAGGTGAAGGCGGGCGTGAAGAGGCGGACGCCGAGGCCTCGGCAGCCGCCGAGGCAGGACGACGGCTCGCCATGGCCCGCGACGAGACCGGGCTAGTGCTGCTCGGCGTCCAGCAGGCGTACCTATCCCAGCTCACCGGCCGCCCGGAGCGGGCGATCCGCCAGTGCGAGCAGGCGCGGCGCCAGCTCGGCGACATCGGCAGTCGTGAGCGATGGCTGCACGGCTGCCTGCATACCATCGCCGCTCTTGCCTACCGTCAGGTACCTGGCATGGAAGACCGGTGCGCCGCCAGCGCCGTCAAGGGCCTGAGCGCCAGCAGCGAGCTTGGCGCCGTCATCGGTACCGCCTGGGCGCTGGAGGTACTCGCCTGGCTCGCGGCGGCCGATGGCCGTCACGTGCGGGCGGCGTGGCTCACCGGTGCCGCGGACCCGCTGTGGGAACGCGCGGGAAAGCGGTTGAGCGGCACGACGGTCATGCTGGAAGCCCACCAGCGAGCCGCCAAGGCAACCCTGGATGGCCTCGGCGCCGACCGGCTCGCGGCACTGCGCGCGCGGGGTGCCGCGTGCCCGCTGGACAAGGTCGTGTCGGCGGCGGCCGAGGACGCCGACGACCTGGACGACGCCTGGCGACCCACCCAGTCGATCTGGCAGTCGGCGGGCACCGGGAAGGCAGCGGGCGGGAAGACAGCGGGCAACGGTAAGGCAGGCGGCTGGCAGCCGGCCAGCGGGCCGGTGCCCGGCGGGCAGCCGACGGCCGGGCAGGCGCCCGAATCCAGGCAGGGCGAACTGACCAGCCGCGAGCGGGAGATCGCGGCGCTGGTCGCGGGCGGCCTGTCCAACCGCGAGATCGCGAATCAGCTCGTCATCTCCAAGCGCACCGTCGACGCGCACGTCGAGCACATCTTCGGCAAGCTCGGGATGACCTCCCGGCAACAGCTCACCACCTGGCAACGAGAACAGTTCCCGGCCGGAGACCCGCGAGGCCCACGAGGCCTACGAGACCCGCGAGACCCGCGAGACCCGCGAGACCCGCGAGGCCAGCAGGAACCGCGGGAACCGCAGGGCACGCGGGAGATGCCAGGAATGCGGGGGATGCACGGCCGGAGAGGCGCGTATCAGGGAGAGATACGTAACTAGCAGGTAACCAGTACGCTGATGGAGATCCCATACGGCACAGAGGTCGCCATGCCCCCCGCCATCCAGGCAGTACGCAGTACCGGCCAGTTGCCCGTCGAGACGACCAGCTTCGTCGGCCGGCGCTCCGAGCTGCATGCGCTCGGCACGCTGCTGGCTGGATCTCGGCTGGTCACGGTCACCGGTCCCGGGGGAATCGGCAAGACCAGGCTGGCGCTTCGGGCCGCGTCAAAGGCGACCGTCCGGTACCGGGACGGCGTGGTGCTCACCGAGTTGTCAGGGCTGCACGAACCGGAACGGCTGCCGCACGTGGTGGCCGGAGCGCTAGGGCTCGCCCAGCACGACCCCAGGCCGCGGATAGAGGCCGTCACCGGCTACCTAAGGGAGCGGGAACTCCTGCTGATCCTGGACACCTGCGAGCACCTGGTCGATGAGTGCGCCCTGTTCGTCGAGGCGGTGCTGCGAGAGGCGCCCGAGGTGACGATCCTCGCAACCAGCAGGCAGCCGCTGGACGTGCCCGGCGAGAGCACCTGCCCACTGGGTCCGCTCCAGGTTCCGGGGCAGGGGGACGAGCCCGTCGCGGGAGATGCCGTGGAGCTATTCGCCCAGCGGGCCGCCGCGGCGGCGGCCGACTTCGAGGTCACCGCCGCCAACCAGGCGCAGGTCATCCGGCTGTGCCAGAAGCTCGACGGCATCCCCCTCGCCATCGAGCTAGCCGCGGTGCGGCTGCGGGCACTGGATCTCGGTGAACTCTCCCAGCGGCTGGACCATCGGCTGCAGGTCCTGGCCGGCGGGCGGCGTGGCACCACCTTCCGGCACCAGGCACTGCGCGACACCATCGGCTGGAGCTACGACCTGTGCACCCCCGCCGAGCAGGCGCTGTGGGCACGCCTATCGGTGTTCGCCGGGCCATTCAGCCTCCAGGCCGCCGAGGAGACGTGCGCGGACGGAGACCTCCCCCGCGAGGAGATCCTCGGCACATTGATCAGCCTGGTGGACAAGTCGGTAGCGATCAAGGACGACGACCAGGGCTTCTGCTACCGGTTGCTGGACACCATCCGGGAGTACGGTGCCGAGCGGCTGGCCGATACGACGGACACCGACCGCTTCCGCGTCCAGATGATCCGGCACTATGAGCGGCTCGCCCGGGAACTGGACGCCAGCCCGCTGACCGGCCAGCTGGCCAAGTACCGGACGTTGCGTGTCCAGCATCCCAGCGCCCTGGCCGCCCTGGACTGCGCGTTCACCATCCCCGGGCAGCGCCTGGCGGTGATCCAGACCATCGGGTCACTGTACTGGTACGTCATGATCAGCGGCGCCTTCCAGGAGGCCAGGCACTACATCACCAAGGCGCTCGGCCTCCTTCCGGACCCGTCCCCGGAGCGCGCCAGCATCCTGCTGGTGAACGGCCTCCTCACCACGATCCAGGGCGATCCCGGCACCGGCCTGGCCGACTGCGAGGAGGGCCTCGCGCTCGCCAGGAGCCTGGGCGAGAGCCGCGTCTACGCCCGCGGCCACCTCTACTACTGCCAGGCGCTGATGGCGGCCGGCCGGACGCCGGAGGCCCTCGCCGCCGGGCGCACGGCAGCGAGGCTGATGCCGGAGGCCGGCGACGCCCCCACGGTGGAAGTCCTCTGGCTGTACACGGGGGTCGCGGACCTGCTGTCGGGGGAGATCGACCAGTGCTACGCCCACTGCGCCGAGGGGCTGCGCCGGATACCGACCGACGGCGGCGAACGGTGGATCAGCAGCTTCCTGCACGCCCTGGCCGGCCTCACCATGTCCCTGAGAGGAGAGAACGAGCGCGCCGCCGCCGCGCTGCGCGAGGCGCTGGCGATGAGGCGGGAACTCGATGACCCAATGGGCATCGCCTACTGCCTGGGCGGACTCGGCTTCGTGGCGGCCAGGCAGGGCCAGTACGAGCGCAGCGCCTGGCTGACGGGCGCCGCCGCCCCGGTCTGGAGGGATCTCGGCACCGACGCGTTCGCCGGAATGCCTGCTCTTTCCGCACTCGTCGCCCAGGCCGAGGCGGACGCGCGCCGGGCCCTCGGCCGGGACGCCTGGGACGAGATCTTCACCGCCGCCGCCACCTGCCCGCTGGCCACGGCCGTCAAGCTGACCGTGTACGACGCCAGGCTGCCCGCGACCGAGGTCACGCGGGCCCCGGGAACACAGGCGGGAGCCCAGGGAGCCCAGGGAGCCACGGAAGCCCCGGCCGCGGGAGTCACCCTGACGCCGGGAGCGGGCACCGCACCGGGCACCACCGCACCGGGTACCACCGCTCTCGACGAGACCCCGCTCACCAGCCGGGAACAGGAGATCGCCGGGCTGGTCGCCGACGGCCTGTCCAACCGCGAGATCGCGAATCAGCTCGTCATCTCCAAGCGCACCGTCGATTCGCACGTCGAGCACATCTTCGGCAAGCTCGGCGTTTCCTCACGCGTCCAGCTCATGCTCTGGGTCCGCAAGCACCTAGGCCGCTAACGAGCACCTAACAAGCACCTAGGCCGCTAATAACAGGTTGCCGCGGCGCTCCTGCTCGCGCTCGATCGCCTCGAACAGGGCCTGGAAGTTGCCCTTGCCGAAGCCCAGTGACCCGTGCCGCTCGATGAACTCGAAGAACACGGTCGGCCGGTCGCCGATCGGCCTGGTGAAGATCTGCAGCAGGTAGCCGTCTTCGTCGCGGTCGACGAGGATGCCGCGCTTCCGGAGTTCCCCGACCGGTACCCGGACCTCGCCGATGCGCTCGCGCAGCACCGGGTCGGTGTAGTAGGAGTCCGGCGTGGACAGGAACTCAACGCCGCGCCCGGCCAGCTCGTCGACGGTCTTCAGTATGTCCGGCGTGGCCAGGGCCAGGTGCTGCACGCCGGCGCCCTTGTAGTACTCCAGGTACTCGTCGATCTGCGACTTCTTCTTGCCGACGGCCGGCTCGTTGAGCGGGAACTTCACCTTGTGGTTGCCGTTCGCGACCACCTTGCTCATCAGCGCGGAGTACTCGGTGGCGATGTCCTCGCCGATGAACTCGGCCATGTTCTCAAAGCCCATGACCCGGTGGTAGAACGCCACCCATTCGTCCATCTCGCCGAGCCGGACGTTGCCGACCACGTGGTCGAGGGCGACGAACGACGGGGGCGGCCCGTCGGCGGCGGCACTCTCCCGGCGGACGTACCCGGGGAGATAAATCCCGTTATAGCGCGACCGGTCGACGAGGGTATGGACCGTGTCGCCGTATGCGGCGAGGCGGGCGACTCGCACCGTCCCGTCCGAATCGGTCAGGTCATGAGGCTCTTCGAGGATCCTCGCGCCGGCGCTCCGGGCGTGCGCGACGCACCTGTCGGTGTCCGGCACCTCGAGCGCGACGTCGATGACGCCGTCACCGTGCGCGCGGTGGTGATCGGCGAGCGGGCTGGCCGGGTCGGCCGCGCCCTTGATCACGAATCGGACGTCGCCTGCCCGCAGCACGTACGCGTGGTGGTCCCGGTTGCCGGTGGCCGGGCCAGAGTACGCCTCCATCCGCATCCCGAACGCGAGCTGGAAGTACAGTGCCGACTGGGTGGCGTTGCCCGTCACCCAGACGATCGCGTCCCACCCGGTCACCGGGAACGGGTCCGCTGTGGTGTCCCAGGCGACCGAGCCGACGAGCTGGTCTGTGGTAACTGTCATGCATTCATCAGAACGGATCATTGCTCCTGTGGACAACCAGTCCATCTCCTGATGGTCAGATGGGTAATCATGGAGATGATTCGCGGCAATGATGTAGGCAGGTTGCCTAGTTGAATGGGAAGCGGGTGCCATGGCGGAACTGGACGCGCTCGACCTGGCGCTGCTGACGGCACTACGGGATAATCCGCGCGCCGGGGCGCTCGCGCTGTCCCGGATCGTGAAGGTGGCCCGGGCCACGGTGCAGGCGCGACTGGACCGGATGGAGGCGACCGGGGTGATCACCGGGTACGGACCGGACCTGGACGTGGCCGCCGCGGGCTTCGGCGTCCACGCGTTCGTCACGCTGGAGATCGCCCAGGGGGCGCTGGACCAGGTGACCGCGGACCTCGCCGCCATCCCGGGCGTGCTGGAGGCGTACGCGACCACCGGATCCGGCGACGTCCTGTGCAAGGTGGCGGCGGCATCCAACGCGGAGCTGCAGCAGACGCTGCTACGCATCGACAGTTCCCCGGCGGTGGCCCGGTCGACCAGCGCGATCGAGCTGTCGGTGGTCATCGGCCGACGAGACCTGCCGCTGCTCGCCTCGCGCCCGGCCGCCCGGCCGAGCCGGTCCCCGGCATTCCGCTGACCGGCATCATGATCGCATAGTAACCTTTATGTATCTTTGAGCGTCATCAGGATCCAGCACTCATCTCCCGGGGGGACGCGCCGTGCTAACCGGCTTCGTCGGCCGGAGGGCTGAGCTAGCCCAGGTACAGAAGCTGCTCGGTACCTCACGGCTGGTCACCGTGACCGGCACCGGCGGAGTGGGCAAGACCCGGCTGGCGATGCGCGCCGCCGCCCAGGTCGCGGGCAGGCGCAGCGTCTGCCTGGTCGAGCTGTCCGACCTGCGGGATCCGGGGCTGCTCGGCCACACCGTAGCGACGGCGCTCGGCCTGCACGCCCACGGTCCCGGCCGGGGGCTTGACGCGGTCCTCGGCTACCTGCGAGACCGCACGATGCTGCTGATCCTCGACACGTGTGAGCATCTCATCGTCGAGTGCGCCACGCTCGCCGGTGAGATCATGCGGGAGACCTCCGGTGTCACCTTGCTGGCGACCAGCCGGCAGCCGCTGGACGTGCCCGGTGAGGCCGTCTTCCTCCTCGCGCCGCTACCGGTGCCCGCCCACGACCTACCGGTGCCCCCCGACGCGGTGCCCCCCGAAGCGGTGCCCCCTGACGCGGTGCCCCCCGAAAACATGGCGAAGAACGACGCGCTTGAACTGCTCGCGCTGCGGGCCGCCGACGCGGTGCCCGGGTTCGCCATCACCGGCGACAACCGAGCCGACGCGATCCGGTTGTGCCGTCGCCTGGACGGCGTCCCCCTCGCCATCGAACTCGCCGCGAGGCGGTTGCGCGCCCTGTCGCTGCGTGAGCTGGCCGACCGGCTGGACCGGCAGTTCCATGTGCTCAACGCTGCCCGCCCCGGGGCGGCGGACCGGCACCAGACGCTGCACCGCACGATCGCGTGGAGCTATGACCTCTGCTCGGAGGCGGAACGGACGGCGTGGGCACGGCTGTCGGTCTTCGCGGGGAGCTTCGATATCGCCTCGGCCGAAGCGGTCTGCGCCGGAGGGGAACTGGACCGCGCCGCCGTGACCGAGGCGATCATCGGCCTGGTCGATAAGTCGGTCGTGCTGCGAACCGGGCCCGATGGCACGCGGTACCGGCTGCTGGACAGCATTCGCGAGTTCGGCGCCGAGCGGCTCGCCTCCTCCGGTGACGAGGCCGCGGTACGCGCCCGGCACGTCTGCCGGTACCACGACGCCGCCAGGGAGTTCCAGCGGCATTTCGCCGCCGACGACCAGATGACGCGACTAGCCCGGCTGCGGCTGGAGAACGCCAACATACGCGCGGCACTGACCTGCGCGCTGGGCGACGGCACGCCGTCCTCCGGGGCGCCTGCCCCTTCGAGGGAGCAGGCCGCCGCGCTGGCCGGCGCCCTGTACGCGTACTGGCAGATCTCCGGGCGCCTTAGGGAGGGCAGGCACTGGCTGGGCAAGGTGCTTGACCGGTTCCCCGATCCGGGACCGGAGCGGGCCACGGCCCTCATCGACAGTGCGCTGCTCGGCGCGTTCGGCGGCCACGCCACGGCGGAGGAGGAGGCGCTGGAGGGGACCGCGATCGCCGCCAGGCTCGGTGACGACAGGCAGTGCGCCCGCGGCTACCTGGCCCAGAACATCACGCTCGCCCTCGCCGGGCGCTACGACGAGGCACTCGCCGCCGCCGCCGAGGCGGAACGGCGGCTGTCAGCACTCGGATCCCGCGTCGGGCTGCTCTGCCTGGACGCGCAGATGGGCTTGATACTCACGCTCAATGGCCAGTTCGGCGCGGGCATCCGCCGCTGCGAGCAGGGACTGCGCCGCCTCGACGACACGCCCGGGGAACGGTGGCTGCGCGGCTACTTCCACGTCGTCTCCGGGTTGGCGCTGTACCACGAGGGCGGTAACGCCGGGGCATGCGCGGACGCCCTCAGCAAGGGGCTGACGGGCAAGCTGGAGATCATCGACATCGTCGGCGCCGCGTTCGCGCTCGAGGTGTTCGCCTGGCTAGCGGCCGACGCCGGACGCGGTGAGCGGACCGCATGGCTGCTGGGCGCGGCGGACGTGCTGTGGCAGCAGGTCGGCAGCAGGCTGACCAACAACCCCATCCTGGAACGGTCGCACCAGCGAGCCGAGCGGAAGGTTCGCGACCAGATCCCGGCGGCGCGGTACGCCGAACTGTTCGCGGAGGGCGCCGCGCGACCGGTGTCCCTGATCGTGGCACGAGCCGTCGCCGACGCCGACACGCTCGATCCGGCCCCGGGCACCATCCCAGCCCCAGACCCAGCCCCAGATCCAGGGCCGGGGCCGGGGCCATGGCCAGGGTCAGGGTCAGGGCCGGGGTCATGGCCAGGGCCGGTAAGTCTCGACGTTCCCCGCCAGGGCAGCCTGACCCGGCGGGAACGGGAGATCGCCGGAATGGTGAGCAGCGGCATGTCCAACCGCGAGATCGCGGAGAGCCTGGTCATCTCCCGGCGCACGGTGGACGCGCACGTGGACCACATCTTCACCAAGCTCGGCATCTCCTCCCGGCAGCACCTGACCGCGCTCCTCCGCCCCGGCTCCGCCCCCGCCCCCGCCCCCGGCCCCGGCCCCGGCCCCGGCCCCGGCCCCGGCCCCGGCTAGCGTGCCGTGTGCGCACTTGGGCAAGCTCTAGCCAGCCCAAAAGCGCACCTGGCACGTTGGGGTGGGGTGCCTCGCGTAGCGCCCCGTTTCGCGCCGCCCGCCCTCCCGCTGCGGCCCGAGTGCGCACTTGGGCAAGCTCTAGGACTCGTCGTTTATTTATTTGCGCTTGTCCGGTTTGGTGCGTGACTTCCGTGCCAGGATGGGTTAATGGCGATCAGCGATATCGACGAGGCGGCGCTCGCGGCGAAGTTC
>JAFMRC010000044.1 GCA_017354375.1 Nocardiopsaceae bacterium
AGCGGCGCCCGCGGAGGCGGGCGCCACCCTGGCCAGCCAGGCCACGAGGGACTAAGGTTCGGCCTGCGGTCCCCCGTAGCCTCCGGGCCGGTCCGCCTCGGCCTCGGCGTCTGGGTACCGGAACCCGGTGCGGTTGGCCTCGTCGTCGGCCAGTTGCCCGGCCGCCGGCATGCCGTCAGGGACGTAGAGTTCGTCAGGCTCCCGCTGGTATGCCTCCCATTCGGCCTCCGCCTGCGCGTTCTCCTCCGGCGACCACTCCGGATACCCGGTGTCGGCTCCGGTTTCCGCCTCGGCCTGGAGGACCCGGTCGAGGAGCTCGGCGGCCTCCAGCCGCTCAGCCTCGGGGGCTGGTTCCTCGACGGCGCACCAGAACCGGGCCTCGGCGTCGTCTCGCCGCTCTTCGGGGGTCACGGGGTGGCCTCCGCTTGCGCATCGGTGTAGGTCTGCCATGCCTCACGCTCGGCGGTCGCCGCCGCGGCGTGGTTCTCCGCGACACGGCCGACGTAGCCGTCTAGGGCGTCCTTGACGGCCTCGGGCACCTGGTGCCATCCCGGAGTGGCGCGGGCGGTGCTGACCGCCTGGCGGGCGCCGTGGAGCGCGCCCCGCGCGTAGTAGGTCTGCCTGGTGTAGCGCTGGTAACGGCGATACAGCTGCCCGGCGGCGCTGGAGTCGTCCATACGGCGATACAGCTGCCCGGCGGCGTCAGTGTCGTTCACGGGGTGGCCTCCGCTTCTGCCTCAGGGTCGGGGTGCTCGGCGCGGAAGGCCGCGTTCCATGCCACGTGCAGGTCGTCGAGCAGGATGGAGGTTTCCCGCCAGGCCTCGGCTAGGACCGGGTAGACGACGGCCTGCTTGGCCCACCCGGATCCCAGGTGCGCGCGCAGGACATCGACCTCGTCGACGGTCAGCGGCGAGAACAGCGCCGGGTCACCGGCCGCCATCTCCGCGGCATGCGGGCGTGCCTCCTTCTCGTAGTCGGTGTCGTTCACGGGGTTGCCTCCGCTTCTGCCTCAGGGCCGGGGTGCCTGACCTGCCAGGCCGTGTCCCACGCGGCGCCCACGTCCCTGAGCAGGCGAGAGGTCTCCTTCCACACCTCGTCCAGGGCCGGGTAGACGACGGCCTGCTTGGCCCAGCCGGAGCGCAGGTGCGCGCGCAGGACGTCGTTCTCGTCGCGGGTCAGCGGCGAGAACATTTCCGGCCTGGGCGTGACCATTTCCGGTGCTGCCGGGCGCACTGCCTCGGGCTGCCCGTACGGGTCGGTGTCGTTCACGGGGTTGCCTCCATTTCGGGCTGGGTTTCTGGTTCGGGCCGGGGCCTGCTGCCCTGGCCGGGGAAGTCACCGGGGCGGGGGTCGGCGAAGTGCTCGCGGCCTCCCGGTCCCCAGCGGCGTTCTTCGAGTTCGGCGTGGGTGGGCCGGTTGGCGATGGCGTGGCCGGTCTGGCGCCACCAGGCGGCCATGTCGGCCTCGGAGTGCCGCCACCCGGCGTCGAACCCGGCGGCGTAGCCGTCGGCGTGCCCGGCCTCGTACATCTCGCGGGCCAGCTGGAGCCGGTAAGCGGACTCAGCCCCGGCCACCTCGGCGGCCTCGATGGCGTCCCGGGGCGTCACGGCACCGCCTCCGGGGCGGCGTGTGCTGCGAGGAGCCGGGCGGCGCGTCCGCGGCCCAGCGGGAGAGGGTGGGGCGTGCACTCGGGGCAGAGCTTCGGCGCCACCCGCATGTCCTTCAGTGCCCGTTCCAGGGCCCTGGTGCCCGGCCAGGTGCGGGCCAGGTGCCAGCTGCCCCCGGCTTCCCGGGCCACGGCCAGCAGCCGGGCACCGGTCCCGGCCCAGTGCTTGGCCAGCCGGGCAGGGAGGTCGTCCGTCCAGCCGAGGTAGTGGCGGGCATGCCGGTACGCCGGGTCCAGGTGAATCAGGTACACCACCGGGCCGACCGGGACATCACCCCCAGAGAGGCCGCCAGTCACCAGGCGTTCCCTGGCGGGCTCGGGGACCTGGTGCGCGGCCGGGACATCGTGGGTGTTCATAAGTGGCTGGCCTTCCGGAACGTTGCCGTCTAGTCGTACTGTACCATCTATGCTAGCACGTACTAGTACACTAACAAGCTCCGGCGGACCGAACGGCGACGCCAATGCGACCGGGGTCATCCCGGGGGCCGGTGAGCGCCAGGTCGGGGCCAGTCACCGACAGCTCGAGGAGTTCAGATGTCTGATCACGAAATGACGGCCGTCGATGCCGAAGAGCAAACCTCGCAGGTGCTTTACAGGGTTCGCGACGTCGTCCGGCTAACCACGCTGAGCCGCAGTGAGGTCTATGAGCAGCTCCGAGCCGGCCGCCTCCGGTCAGTACGCCAGGGCCGTGCTCGCCTCGTCACCGCCAAGGCGCTCAGTGACTACGTCAGGCTTCTCGAACGCGAAGCCGAACAGAAGGCCGACCAATGAGCCGAGGCAGGGCAAACGGTGAAGGGTCGATCTTCCCGTACCGAAACACTTGGGCTGCATACGTCTGGGTCACCACACCGGACGGGCAGAAGGACCGAAAATGGATCTACGGCAAGACTCGCGAGGAGGTTTACCCGGAATGGGTTCAGCTCAAGGCTAAAGCCGCGAAGATACCAATCCCGACGGCCACGCCTACCGTGAGCGAGTACTTCCCGTACTGGCTTGAGGAGGTAATAAAGCCGAACCGGGAGGACAACACGTATTCGCACTATGAGCTGATGGGGCGGCTTCACGTCATCCCTGGAGTCGGGCACAAGAAGATCGATCCGAAAAAGCTCACCGTGCGGGTAGTACAAGCATGGTTGAACAAGATGCCCGGTATCTGCCAATGCTGCGCTCAGGAGAAGGACGCCAAACGGCGTAAGCCGAAGTGCTGCGCGATTGGTGAATGCTGCGAGGATTACCCCAGCAAGCGCGTGATAGAGGCCGCACGCGGCGCGCTGCGCGCCATGCTCAACCATGCGATGCACGAGGAGCTGATAGACCGGAACGTGGCCGAGCTGGCGAAACTCCCCAAGGCGAGGAAGAGGCTCAGGCGCCGGAACTCGTGGACCGTAACCGAAGCCCGCAAATTCCTTGAATCATCACGTGACGAAAATGATCCCCTTTACCCTCTGTGGGTGCTAATTCTCGTGCTCGGTCTCCGGAAAGGTGAAGCGCTCGGGCTGGTCGAGCCACCCGAAGGCTGGCGCTATGACGACGAGGAAAACGCGCTTGTCGATCTCGAATGGCAGCTACAGCGCGTCGGAGGACACCCGCTCACCCACAAGCAGGTACTCAAGGCCGACGGAAGCACTGACACTCTTCCGCTACCCGCCATATGCCTCACCGCCTTGAAGATCGCGCGGCATAACCGGGAAAGTGCCCGATCTGATGACTGGCCGGAAACGTGCATCTGCGGAGCCCGCCACCAGCTCGTGCTCACCACTCGGAACGGACTACCCATCGAGCCACGGAACGTCAACCGCGCATTTGACGTCCGGTGCGCTCGGTACGGCGTCCGCCGGATCACGATTCACGACACGCGCCGGACGTGCGGCTCACTACTGGCCGCCCTCGATGTTCACCCTCGCGTGGCAATGCAGATCCTCCGGCACAGCCGGATCGGCCTCACGATGGAGTTCTACACTCAGGTGCCCGACAAGGCGACACGTGATGCGCTGCGGCGCCTAAGCGAGTTCCTCGGCACTCCTCAGGAGAAGTCCGACGAGCGGGGCCAGGACGGCGAGAGGGGCGAGGATGAGCAGGGATCCGCGCGGCCCCATAGAGACTAGCCCTGGCCGCTCCGGATTGTTGCTGTACCAGCTGCTGTACGGGGCCACAAAACGGACAAAAGAGCCCGATTTCTTGTTCGGAATCGGGCCCTTACCTCGGGCGCGCTCGGAGGGATTCGAACCCCCAACCTTCTGATCCGTAGTCAGATGCTCTATCCGTTGAGCCACGAGCGCTCGTCTTCTCTTGTCTGCCCTGAGGGTACTCAGGCCCGCGCAAGGCTAGCACAGGAGCTACAGAGCTTCTAATCCGTCAGCGTCCTGCCTGATCCAGGATAAGACATCCGAGGCACCACGCGCGCCTCGCAAGGGATACCGCCCATGTCCGCCGTTACGACACCGCAGGTCACAGCCTTGCATCACGACTTCGCCGTATCCCTGAGCAGAGGGTACTTCGATACACGGAACAGACGAGCCAGACATATGGTAATTATTGACGCGTCAACTGGGAGCGGCGGAAACGATTCACCAACAGCAATGAGGACGAGGTGTCTACGTGAAGTTCAGCACTCACGGCCAGTTCAAGAAGATCATGGCGACCGCGGCCGTCGGCGCCGCCGCGGCGGCCTCCATCGCCCTTACCGGAGGGTCAGCGAACGCCGCTACCACCCCCGGCGGGGCCAGCCAGAACCGCGCGGTCCCGAACAGCTGCGACATAAACCAGACCGCCGTGTTCAGCCCGGGCGGACCCATCTACTCCGGACCCACCCAACAATCCACCGTCGTCGGCGAGGGAGAATATGGACAGACGTTCACTGTCTGTTCCACGGACGGGACGAACACATGGGACTACGGCAAGGACAACGCCACCGGCGTGTGGGGTTGGGTGCAGTACCAAGATCTCATTTTTAACTAAACGCCTCGTACGGGTGATACGTGGGAGCGCCAGGGGTCGCGGGATCCGTGCCATGGCGTCCCGGCAGGCCAGGAGTGTGGGTCTTTTACCATGGCGGGGCATGGTAAAAGACCCACAATGATCCCGGTCGCGGGAGTAAGAACCAGCAAGAACCGCAGCCAGAGCCAGAGCGATTCGGTCCCTTACTGGCTGAAGCTTCGGGCGGGACTCGCGGCAGGCAGTGCGCGCCGGGGCAACCGCCCGCCGGGGGTGCTGGCGGAGAACGCGCCGGTTCTCTGCGTCGGCTGCCAGCCCAGCCGCCCGCCGAGCAGCGCTGTCACGACGGACTGGATGCCCACGAGGTACAGCAACTGACGGAAGACGATCTGCTGCAACGGCAGCGCCCACAGGGACCCCACGGATTCCCGGTCCAGCCGGAACGCGTAGAGGGCCGTGGCGAACTGGATGCCGGTGAACGCCAGCCAGGTAACGAGAGTCTCTCCCGGGTTGAACGCGAAAATGCCGTAGGCAGCGAAAACGTCGATGAGGGGCGCGAACAGGGGCATCACGACATGGAACGCGACCATGTAGATCAGGCACCAGCCGAGCCTTCCCTTCCGCTCGCCGATCGCCTCGCGATGCTTCCACATGGCCTGCATGGTTCCGTACGACCAGCGGTAACGCTGGCGCCATAGCTGGCGCAGGCTGGTGGGCACCTCAGTCCACGCCCGGGCGTCTTCCACGTAGGCGACCCGGTAACCCGCCCGGCAGATGGTCATCGTCAGGTCGGTGTCCTCGGCGAGCGTGTCGGCGCTCAGCCCGCCCAAGCGGAGGAGCACGTCCCGCCGGAAGGCCCCGATGGCACCCGGGATCGTGGGCATGGCCCCGAACAGGTCATACAGTCGCCGTTCCAGGTTGAATCCCATCACGTACTCGATGTGTTGCCACCGTCCGAGCAGGCCCCGCCGGTTGCCGACCTTAGTGTTGCCGCTGACGGCGGCGACTTCCGGATCGGAGAACGGCGCCACTAGCCGCTCCAGCGCGGTCCTCTCGAAGACCGTGTCCCCGTCGAGCAGCACCACGATGTCGTGGCTAGCCAGGGCGATGCCGGTATTCAACGCGGCAGACTTGCCCGAGTTGGGCTGACTGATCACCCGGATTCCCGGGATGCGCAGGTTGAATGAGATCTCCGCGGTGCGGTCCGTCGAGCCGTCGTCGATCACGAGGATCTCGACCTCGGACAGATACCGGGCCTCGCACAACGACAGCAGCGTAGCCGCGACCCCCGCCGCCTCGTTGAAGGCGGGGACGATGACGGAGATGGGACCGCTGAACGGCAGCGACGTGGCGTCCCGGAGGGACCGCAGCCTGCGCATGCGCCGCCGGTGCGTGCGGGCGCCTCCGAGCAGGACGAGCAGTCGCAGCAGATTCAGCACCACGGTCACCAGCAGCAGGACGGTGAGGACCGTTACCACGCCCACGGCGACATGCTGGGCCAGGACGAGCGCGTCACCGGACGTCCGCTCGTTACCGCGCACGGCCGGGTCCGCCGATGGGAAGCCGAGCCCCTTGGTCACCGTGGTGAACTGGTACCCCCGGTGGTGAAGCCGGGGTAGCAGGACGCGGAGAGCCGCGAGGGTCTGGGGTCCGCTGGCCCCCCCGTCCTGCATCGTTACCACTTCGCCGCGCTTACCGTCCGGCATCGCGCGCCGAACGATGGTGTTCACGCCGGGTAGCGCCCAGTCACGGGTGTCCTTACCAGGAAACACGACGAGGTAGCCGTTGTTCCTGACGGTTTGCACCGTCTGCCACTCTGTTTTCGTGAGGGACCTCTGCGATGCCACCTCCGGGAGGCGGAGCAGCCGGGTGTGGATTCCCGCGGATCCGGCGAGCGCGTTCTGCGCGAGCGTGAGGTCGAGGTCACCGAGCCAGCTCACGGCGCTGAGACCGCCCGGAGAGTATCCCTCGGTGCCGACCGCGTCCCCGTCTTGCAGGGCTTCCCGCACGACCGCGGGGTCGCCGACCGCGCGGGCCCCGGCCTCGAAGAAGGTGGCGTGGGCGCCGTATCGCCGCAACAGCGCGAGGATCCGGGGAGTCCATCGCCGGTCGGGGCCGCCATCGAAGGTGAGCGCGATCGTCTTGGCTGGCATCTGCATCGCGGCGGCGTGGCTTGTCCCGGCCGCCACGACGGGACCGCCGTGCTTGATGTTCGCGGGCACCGACCGGTCGGGACCGGAAGCGGCACTGACCATGCCGTGCGGGCTCACAGTCCCATGCGCGTAGCCGTTCAGCATGAGGCAGATGCCCAGGGCGCCGGAGAGCAACGCGACGAGGATCCAGTGGCCGCGGGGATCGTGGTGGCGGCGCTGGCGAGTTCGCCGGGCTCCGCCATTCACTGTCGCCGCGGGACTGGTTGCCATCGACGGTTCCGGCGCCGGCACGGGGGCCTCGGTGGCAGGGGCCACTGTGGTGGCGACCGGGGGCCGGTGCCGCGGGTTCCGGGGCACGAAGCGGGGCGTGTTGCCGGACGCGTGCCGACCCTGGGGCTGCGTGTGCCCAAGTGAAAATGCGGCCGGGCGCATCGGCCGCTGTCCACCAGACCGCGAATATCCACCAGACCGCGAATCCGGCCGGTCATGTGGGGTCCGCGTGGGCTGCACAGGACGATCAGGCCACACGGAAGGGCCGGGTGAAGATCGCCGGATGTGCCGCCCGGGGGGTGGAGTGGGCTGGGGCGATCGCTGGCCTCGCCCTGTTACTGGTACGCCCTGAAGCCGCTCATCCGGCACAGGCGCCGGAGCCGGGTCCCTCCACGGGGAGCCAGGACCCGGGCGCCTGGGTGACCGGGGTTCTCCCTCCCGGTAGGCCTGGTGCAGCCTTGCCTGGGCCTGGTCGGCCGCTATCTGGTCAGCTTCCAGCTGCTCCACCCGTAGCTGCTCGGCCCGCATCTGGTCGACCCGAGCCTGCTCGTTCCACGACTGCTCGACCCAGGCCCGTTCGGCGCGCGAGTCTAGGCCGACGGGAAACTCTCCGCCGCTATAGCGCCGCGGGGGTACGGCAGGGGGCGGTGGCTCGTCGCGATAGCGGTAGCCGTCGGTCATGAACTCCTAACTCCCGGGCGGACCGGTGGTCAGTTGCGTGGCGCGGACGCCGGGTGCTGGTACGAGCCCTCATGCGGCGAGGGCGGCCCGGAAACCGAAGGGCTGCCCATCAGGCCGACTCCAGCCACCACCATGAAGCCGCTGAGAAGAGCACAGAGAAGGATGGCGAGAGGGATCAGGACTGCCTTTCGCCGACCCCGTGGATCGGCGAAGACATACGTGTACCCGGATGCTGTAGCCGATTTCGTCATCTCTCGCCAGCTTACGGAGGCTGAGCATCGCCAGAGGGGCAAGTGGGAAAATTTTCGTAACTCATACGTTATGCAGGCGCACTGGACTACGGTTCGGCAGGATGGAAGCCGGGTGGACGAGGACCGGCTGGGAGGACCGACTGGGAGGAAATCACATTCATGGGAATGTGGCGGGAAGGCCTGCCAGGCGAAGGCACCGGGCGAGACCGGGGCGAAGCCTGGCGAAGCCCGGGCGGAGAGGTGCCACGGCCAACCGTCGTGGTCGAGTGGGTCCGTCAGCAGACCGCTCCGACCTGGGCAGACCTCTCGGCCGGGAATGAATGGCCGGATAAGCCGTCCCCCCCGCCCTGGGTCACTGGCCAGCGTCGCCCCGTCCGCCGCTGGGTCCGCAGGATAATCCGGGTCACCGAGGTGACACTGGCGGTGCTGATCGCAATCCTCATCGCAGTCGCGCTGTTCGTGGAGTTCAGGATCAACCATAGCGCCGTGTTCACCGACTACCCGGGGCGGCCAGCCGCCTCCGGCGGAGTGAACTGGCTGATCGTCGGCTCGGACAGCCGGCAGGGCCTGACCCGGCAGCAGGAAAACCAGCTGGTCATCGGTCACGACGTAAGCGGGATGCGGTCTGACACGATGATGGTGCTGCACATCCCGGACAACGGGGGCCGTCCGACCCTGGTCAGCCTTCCGCGCGATTCCTACGTGCCGATCCCCGGGCACAGGCGGAACAAGCTGAACGCGGCCTTCTCCTCCGGAGGGCCGAGCCTGCTCGCCAGGACGGTACAGAACGTCACCGGCCTCCGAATCACCCACTACGCGGAGATCGGCTTCGGCGGGCTGGTGAGAGTGGTCAACGCCGTGGGCGGCGTGCGGATCTGCGTCAGCCGGAAACTGGACGACAAGAAATCTGGAACCCACCTGAGCGCGGGATGCCACATGCTAAACGGTGAGCAAAGCCTCGCCTTCGTCCGCGACCGGCATTCGTTCCGGGGCGGGGACCTGCAGCGCGAACACGACCAGCGGGTCTTCCTGGAGGCGCTGCTGCGGAAGGCGACCAGCCCCGCCGTGTACCTCAACCCGGTGGCCGCGGCGACGACCACGCTGGACGCGTCCGGCTTGCTGCACGTCGATAACGGCACCCACCTGTGGGACCTTTACCGTCTCGCCACGGCCCTGCCCAATGCCAGGACGATGAACGTGCCGATCGGGCGGGACGGCACCGTGCCGAGGGTGGGCGACGTCCTGTACTGGAACGAGGCCAAGGCACACGCGCTCTTCACCGCGCTCGCGAACGACCGGCAAGCGGCGCCCTAGCCGACTCTTGCCTGCCGCCGTCTTAGTCCAGGACGGCTAGTCCCGGACGGCCCAGGCCCCGGTCATGAGCGGCCCGATGGCGCAGCCGCCCGACGCGATGGTCTCGGCCACCAGCCGCTGCGGCAGCGTGGCCGGGTCAACGTCCTGCCTGGTCGCCACGCCGAATCGCTCCATGGCCGGGACGCCCGCGGCGACGACGTTCCCCCAGCCCCAGGCCAGTGTGTCTGGCCCGCCGGACGCGGCCGAACCGACCAGTAGCTGAGGCATTGGCAGCCCCGCCTCGCCGAACAGGCTGAAGAGTGCCGGGCCCATGCGGGTCTCGACCTGGGCCTTCTCCAGTGCTTCGAGGAGCCAGGAGCGCACCCGCGTCCACACGGGCGTCTGCGGGCTGGCCCACAGGTACTCCAGATCGCATTCCTCCATGATGACCAGACCACCGGGGCGGACCCGCGCGGCGGCCTCCCGGAGGCCGGCCGCCGGGTTGCTGAGGTACATCAGGACAAGCCGCCCCGTCACGGCATCGAAGCCGTCGCCGATGCCGTCGAGGGTTTGCGCGTCGGCCACCCCGTACTCGATGGTGGGAACCGTGTTGTGCGCGCTGGTGATCTCGATCGCCGCCGGATCCACGTCCACCGCGGTCACGTGCCCCGTGGGACCGACGATCTCCGCGGCCAGGCGAGCCACATTCCCCGCGCCGCAGCCTATATCGAGCACGCGCATGCCCGGGGCGAGCCCGGACGCCTCCAGCAGCCTTCTCGTCAGCGGGTCGAAGATGCTCCCCTGCCGCAAAAGCCGCTCATGTTCGGCGGCGCGGTCCGCGGCGAATGGGTAGGTAGCCATATCGTTCCCCTCACTAGGCGACTCGCTATGCGACTGACTATGCGACGCGGCCAGTATCGGCTGGCCGAGGGGATCGCGTCGTTGGCCTACAGCGCGAGAGGCTTGGCACTCCGTGTGGACCTGCGGTACTCCGCCGGCGGAATGCCGTGCGCGGCGCGGAAGATCCTGCTGAAGTCGGCCGCGCTGGGGAACCCCCAGCGGGCGCCGATCGCGGCGACCGGCCGGGAGTCCAGGGCCGGGTCCTCAAGGTCGCGTCGGCAGCGCTCCAGGCGCCGGGACCTGATCCACCCGGCGACGGTCGATCCCTCGTCGTGGAAGAGCTGGTGGAGGGATCGCAGGGAGATGTGGTGCGCCGCGGCGACCGTCATCGGCGACAGGCCCGGGTCGCTCAGGTTCGCCAGGATGAACGCCGTGATGGTGGTGAACATCGCGTGCCTGCGCGACTCGTGCGTCCCCCAGCTCCGGACCTCCAGCTCGCGGGCCAGCCGGGTCGCGAGAACCTCCATCGCGGCCGCCGAGAGCCGGGCGGCCTCGGCGGGTGTGTAGTCGTCGATGTTGCGGGCGAGCTGCCGCAGGAACTGAGCGGTCAGCTCGCCAAGTCCCGCGACGGCGGGCATCCGCGTTACCGCGAGATCCCGGATGCCGTCCCGGGGCAGCGGCAGCATCGACGGCGGGAACATGAAGGTCATCATCGACACCCGCTGGTTCCCGTCCAGTCCGATGGTGATGTCGTAGGGCCTGCGGGTGTCGTAGAACGCGAACTCGCCGGGAGCGAGCACCGCCTGCTTGCCCCCCTGGTTAATTACTCCCTGTGAGTTCTCGCCGATCAGGAGCAGCTTGAGCATGTCGGGATCGGCCTCCTCGACATGGCGGGCATACCTGCGCACCCTGACCGGCATCATGTCCATGACGACCACCTGCATGGCCCCGGCGCCGCTGGCCCGCAGATTCCCGTAGACGTCCGGCCCCCCGCATGCCGAGATCTCCATGGGAACCCACATCGTGGGCGTAATCTCGCGCACGAAGTCCATGCGCTCATCCGCCGCCCGATCCTCCAGGCGAATCAGCGTGCCCATCCGCGCCCCCCTTTCAGCGAGGCAACGATCGTGTCACGGAAGCTGGCTTCGAGATCGCCCCCCGTGACGCCGAGTTCCGTTCGGCAGACCGATTCGTCCACAAACAATTCGGACAACAGCAGGCTGGGCAACCAGGCCTGGTCCAAACCGGGTTCCCGCCCGGCCAGACGATGGCCAAGACCGATACCGCGCAGCCCGGCGCCTACCACCACGGACGGGAGCCGGCCCACGGCAACGGGCTCGCGCCGTCCGGCCGCCGCGGCCAGGCGCGCGATCAGGTCCCGCCAGGTGAGATTGGCGTCCGCCACGGGGAACTGGCCTCCCGCCGCGCGCTCGAGCGCGCCGACGGCGGCCTGGCCCACGGTTGCCGCCGAGGCGACCGCCGTGCCGCCCACCGGGGCGAGCAGCGGAAACCGTGACCGGAGCCACGGGACCGCGGGCGCCCACAACGGGCGACAGCCCTCGGCGCTCCCGAAAACGAACGGAATCTCCAGCACCGACACGGCCAGCTGATCGTCGGCCTGCCCCAGCGCGTATTCCGCCTGGTTCACCCGGCTGCGAATATACGAATGGCGCTCGGCCAGCCGCCATTGCGGATAGGACCGGTGCATCGTGGTGAAGTAAGAACCGCATATCACCACGCTGCGGCACCCGGCCCTCCGCGCCGCCGGCAGCAGCCGCCGAAGCGGCTCCACATTCCCCTCGAGGAAATACCGGTCCGCGGGAGCACGTGGTACCCGCCGGTCGTCGGCACCCGCGGCGAAGACGACACCGCCGAACCCGCTCAGCATTTCCAGCCATTCGTCGGCCGACAGCCGAAGGACATCACCGACGATCGACGTGCCTCCCGGCCCCGCCCGGCGCGCCAGCGTCACTCCCTCGTGCCCGCGCTCCCGCAGTTCCGCGTGTATATGCTGCCCGAGCAGGCCGGTGCCCCCGACCACGAGAACCCGCGTCATTCACTCACTATCGCAGACACCCATAACCCCGAAAACCTTTCTCCCGAACGGATCGTGGCGACTCTCCCTCGTCCGCTGACCATCGCTAAGCAAAGCGTGGAGTTTTTTAGCACTTATAGTGCAAGGAAACTCCACGACGATGATTACGCCGGCGCCATGTCCACGAAGCGGCTGTAGTGGCCCTGGAACGCGACCGTCACGGTGGCCGTCGGGCCGTTCCTGTGCTTGGCGACGATCAGGTCTGCCTCGCCGGCCCGCGCCGATTCCGGCTCATATGCGTCTTCTCGGTGCAAAAGTATTACAACGTCCGAATCCTGTTCAATCGACCCAGATTCACGCAAATCGGACAACATGGGCTTCTTGTCCTGGCGCTGTTCCGGGCTGCGGTTGAGCTGCGACAGCGCGACCACGGGTACCTCAAGCTCCTTGGCCAGCAGCTTCAGCGACCGGGACATCTCGGCGACTTCCTGCTGCCGGTTGTCCACGCGCCGCGCGGAGGACATCAGCTGCAGGTAATCGACGATCACGAGCTTCAGGTCGTGGCGCTGCTTGAGCCGACGGCACTTGGCGCGGATCTCCATCAGCGACATGTTCGGCGAGTCGTCGATGAACAGCGGCGCGTCCGCCACCTCGCTCATCCGCCGGGCCAGCCGGGTCCAGTCGTCGTCGCTCATCTGCCCGGTGCGCATCACGTTCATCGGGATCCGCGCCTCGGCCGCGAGCAGCCGCATGGTGATCTCGTTGCGCCCCATCTCCAGGCTGAATACCACCGTGGGCATCTGATGCCTGATCGTGGCCGACCGGGCGAAATCCAAGGCCAGCGCCGAGTTGTGCGTCGGGATCATATTGCGCCCGGCCAGATACAGGTGATCGGCATTGTCTACCTGGACACACCGGACTGGCCTGGACGGTATCGCCCGAACATCAACGATGTAGCGCCACCGCGTCCGCTGCGGGTCTGCATGAAGCCGTTCCCTATGCGTCTGGCGCTTGCGGTCTAGCCTGAACACATCGTCCGACGTCGTAAAATTGATCATGTAGCACAACGATGAATTTTCGCTTCGACCTGCTACGCGCTTTTTAGTCCAGGTGCAGCGATAGCCCAGGCTCAAGATCAGTTCACGAACATCTGCCGCGAGTCTTGCGTTGGTCAGGGCAATCTGCACGGAGCCATGGCTGGTGACCGTGCCGTCTGTGTCCAGCAGACCCGCCAGCAAGGCGCGCCGTTGCGCGACAGACGCCCTCAGGTATACGTCAGGAATGTGCTTGCTGCCGAGTACTCCAATTGATCGCAGGACAGCCTGAACAGTCCCATAGCCCTTCCAGCACCCCCCGCAAAGACCGGATCCTTGCACCTCCCCAACCATGACCGCGCCGCAACGGGAGCAGGTAGGCCCGGGAACGGGAGGAGTACTGAATCGAGCCTTTCCGCCGCAGGAACGACCGCAGGTGCGAACCTGGAGAGTTCGAGGCACGAACTGCTTGCCGCATACGACGCAGATGCGGACGGGGAATGTGATCTCCTGCCGAGGAAACGTGAGGCGGTACGACAAGGCAGTTCGCTCCGGTTGCACCGCCAGGCCAGAGGAGGCGACCAGGGCTGGCACTTCCGTGTCAGCAGAGACCAGCCGGGCGCTACTGCTCGTGCCGTCCCCGAGCCAGGCCCCCAATGCATACGGTGGTAGCGGTAGTTCTGCCTCGGGAAGATCTAGGGCCTCAGCTAGCGCCACCGCGTGGTTTGGTCGTTGGTCCGCCGAACTGCAATGAAGGGTTCGGGCGATTTCCGCTGTTGTGACAACGCTCGGTGGAACCGGCTCGGCATACTCCCGAGTGCCGCCGCGCAACTGCCGATCGTAGCGTCGCGCCCTTCGTGTCCACGTTAGCCACTGATGCTCGGCGTCGGCGACGATCACCTCACCGTCGGAGAACTCGACCTCGTAGCACGGCCGCCCGCGCATCTCCTCGGTGGCCGCGACCACCCGGGTCGGCTTCCCGTCCGCGCCGAGGAGGAGGTCCCCTGCTTTTACGGCGCCCATCGTCGTCCATCCCGAGGGCGTTGGCAGCGGCGTGTCCAGCGCCAGCGCCTTGCCGACGGCCGGGCGGGCGGCGACGACGACCATCTGGCCGGGGTGCAGGCCGTTGGTCAGGGAGTCCAGGTCGGCGAACCCGGTGGGCACGCCGCTGATCCCGCCGCCGTGCGCGCTGATCGCCTCGAGTTCCTCAAGGGCGCCCGGCATGACCTCGGACAGCGGGTGGTAGTCCTCGGCGATCCGCCGGTCCGTGACCGAGTACACCTCGGCCTGCGCCCGGTCCACCAACTCGTCGGCGTCGCCGTCGCCGGTGTAGCCGAACTGCACGATCCGGGTGCCCGCCTCCACGAGCCGCCGCAGGATGGCGCGCTCCCGGACGATCCGCGCGTAGTACCCGGCGTTCGCCGCGGTCGGCACCGAGGCGATCAGCGTGTGCAGGTACGGGGCGCCGCCGACCCTCGTCAGCTCGCCCCGCCGGGTCAGCTCGTTGGAGACGGTGATCGCGTCGGCCGGCTCCCCGCGTGCGTACAGGTCGAGGATCGCGTCGTTGATGATCTGGTGCGCCGGCCGGTAGAAGTCGGTGCCCCTGATCACCTCGACGACGTCGGAGATCGCGTCCTTGGATAGCAGCATGCCGCCGAGCACGCACTGCTCCGCCTCGACGTCGTGCGGCGGCATGCGCTCGAACTCTTCGCCGCGCTCCGCGATCTCGGTCACGCTCACCAGCCGCTACCTCCCCGAGCCATCGAGTCCGCTATCCACCCTCTGTTCTAGCCGAGGGGTACGACATTCCTGGGCGTTGACATTCTGCCGGCACACCGCGCCCACCGCCAACACGAGCCTGTGGATAACGTGTGGGCAACCTGGTGGCTAACGTGTGTACGCCTTGGGGATGAGGGTGTGGAAAGTTACCCAACCACTCGCAACATATAGAGGATGACCTGCGAAAACCCAATCCACCGGGTGTGTACGGAAAAAACTCCGGACGTTTTTGCGGAACGTTATCCACAGGTTATTTCCACAACGCGCAATGACGTGCCTGTGGAAAACAACGGCAAACCCGCGCAGCGGGGACGCCAAGCGCCTGCGGCCACCCCCGCGATTCCGCTATCCTCCGCATGTGTGTTCGATCATGGGGGATGCGATCGACCGGATCGTGACGGCGATTGACCAGGTAGCGAGCGACGCGCACGGCTCGGCGGGCGAGCCGGAACTTACCGTGCGGGTCGCCGAGATCTGGCTGATGATGGGCGCACTCGACCCCGAGCTGACCAGGCGCCAGCGGGGCTACGCCGCCGGGAATTGACGCCCCTTCGGGGTCGGACCGCAGTACTTACCGCAGGGGACACCCCCGGGCCGGCCGACGGCACACCGCGGTAGCGCGAGGTGCCGCCGGACGGCACGCGGAGATCCTGGCACACGTGACCACAGCCCGCGCCCGGTCAGGAAACCCTGTGGATAGTACTGTGGAAAGAGTCGCGAGCGGCTGTGGAAAGCAGGAAGATCAGTCGGCTTGAACGTCGATCTTGATGGCGGCGCTCACCTCGGGGTGCAGCCGGATCTGAGCCCGGTGCGCGCCCGCGATCTTGATCGGGTCCGCGATCAGGATCTTGCGCTTATCGACGTCCGGGCCGCCGGACTCCTTTACCGCCGAGGCGATGTCGGCCGGGCCAACCGAGCCGAACAGCCGGCCGTTCTTGCCAGCCTTCCGCTTGAGCCGGACGGTCAGCTTCTCCAGCTGCCCGGCGGCCGCCTGCGCCTCCTCAAGGCTGCGGATCTCGCGGACGGCGCGGGCGCGCTTGATCTGCGCGACCTGCTTCTCGCCACCGCGCGTCCACCGCATCGCGAACCCGCGAGGGATCAGGTAGTTGCGACCATAACCGGGGGCGACGTCCACGACGTCCCCCGGGGCGCCGAGGCCGGTGACCTCCTGGGTGAGGATCAGCTTCATTGGCGTACGAGCCATCTTCGGGTTCTCCCTTTGTCTTAACGAGCACGCCTCAGCGAGCCGTGCTGGTGTAGGGGAGCAGCGCCATCTCGCGGGCGTTCTTGATCGCGGTCGCGACGTCCCTCTGGTGCCGGGTGCAGTTCCCGGTAACCCGGCGGGCCCGGATCTTGCCACGGTCGGAGATGTACTTACGGAGCAGGCCCGTGTCCTTGTAATCGACGTAGGACGCCTTCTCCTGGCAGAAGGCGCAGACCTTCTTCTTGGGCTTGCGCACTGGAGGCTTTGCCATCGTGGTGCTCCTTTGCAGAGCCCCGCCGTGTTAGCCAACACCGTGGCGGGGATGGTCGGTTCTTTTAGTTGCTTATCGCTAGAACGGTGGCTCGTCGGAGTAGCCGCCGGAGCCGGCGTCGGACGCCCACGGGTCACCGCCCTGAGTGCTCTGGGAGCCGCCGCTCTGGCTACCCCCGTTCGGGCCGCCGAAGCCGCCGCCCTGCCCTCCGCTGCGGGAGGCGCGGTTGACCTTGGCCGAGGCATTCCTCATCGACGGGCCGACATCCTCGACATCGACCTCGTAGACGGTCCGCCGCTCGCCGTCCTTCGTCTCGTAGCTGCGCTGCCGCAGCCGTCCGGTGACGATGACCCGCATGCCGCGCTGCAGGCTCTCGGCGACGTTCTCCGCCTGCTGGCGCCAGACGCTGCAGGACAGGAACAGGGAATCGCCGTCCTTCCACTCGCCAGTGGCCTGGTCTCGCGTCCGGGGCGTGGAGGCGACCCGGAACGAGGCCACCGGCTGTCCGGACGAGGTGAATCGAAGCTCAGGATCAGCGACGAGGTTGCCGGAGATCGTGATGGGGGTGTCGCCTAGCGCCATTGGGTGCTCCCGGTCGCTAACGAGGTCTGTCGGGTAAGGGTCTGTCAGAGGGGACGGTGCTGATCGCCCGCGGCTAATCCGGTCAACGGTGCTCGGGGCGGATGACCTTCGTGCGCAGCACGCCCTCGTTCAGGCTGAGCTGCCGGTCGAGTTCGGCGACCGCCGCAGGCTCCGCGGTCAGGTCGGCGACGGCGTAGATGCCTTCCGGCCTCTTGTCGATCGGGTAAGCGAGCCGGCGCTTTCCCCAGATGTCGAGCTTGCCAACCTTGCCGCCGCTATCGGTGACGACCTTGAGGAACCCCTCGAGCGACGGCTGGACCGTGCGCTCGTCGAGGTTCGGGTCAAGGATGACCATGATTTCATAATGGCGCATGCGCGTCCCATGCCTCCTCTGGACTGACGCGGTCACGGCCTCTCCGTGACAGGAGGGTGCGGATAGTCTTCCGCGGGCACTCACTCTACCAACCGCCGCCGCCTGCCTGGGCCGATTCCGGGGGCCTGGGGTCAGGTCCCCGTCGTCACTGCCGACAATACGCGGAGGGTCTGACATTCGAGCCGCATGCGACCGCCGCGGAAGGGGAAGAGACCCGTCAAGAACCCCAGACGGAAGCGCGATCCCGGGAGGCTCTTCATGGCAGAAACTTCCCGCACGGGCAAGGATATTCACGGACTGCATTGGACGCTGAATTCCGACGGGCGGCGTCACCCTCTGCTCAACGCCCTCAGCGTGTTCATCCTGGTCCTGGGCGTGGTGTCATTCGGGCTCGGCATCGCGGAGCGGAACATCCCGCATCCCGGCCTCGGCCTGGCGATCCTCGCCGGGGTGACGGGCCTCGTCACCCTCGTGGTCGGCTTCTGCACGCAGATGATGTCGGCGACCCGCGAGGAGCGGATCCTCATCGTCACCGGCATCATCGCCGGCTTCGTCGGCCTGGCCCTCGGCCTGGCGCACGGCGCGTTCGGCTAGTGCTGGCCCGGGGGGACGACCCCCCGGAGCCCCCCGATGCGCGCCCGATCGCAAGCGATCGTATCGGGCGCGCTCGACGCGCTGAGGCGCTATAAGGTGAGCGTATGGTGCGTGTTGGAGGTCATTTTCACAGTGACAACCCCCTGGACGACGCGGTCGCGTCGGGCGCGCGGGCCGCGCAGTTCTTCCTCGGTGATCCGCAGGGATGGAAGGGACCGGTCATCCCTGGCGGGGACCCGGCCGCGCTCAGGGAGGCCTACGCGAAGGCCGACGTGGACGTCTACATCCACGCTCCGTACGTGATCAACGTGGCCAGCACCAACAACCGGATCCGCATCCCCAGCCGCAAGCTGCTGGATCAGCAGCTCAGGGCGGCCGCCGAGGTCGGCGCCAGGGGACTGATCGTGCACGGCGGGCACGTCACCGGCGGCGTCGATCCCGCCGAGGGCGTCGCCAACTGGGTGAAGGCGATCGAGCGCAGCGAGCGCCCGCTGCCATTGCTCATCGAGAACACCGCCGGCGGCAACCACGCCATGGCTCGCAAGCTCGACGCCCTCGCCCGGCTCTGGGACGCGGTCGCCAGCGCCGCGGACGCGGCGGGCACAAACGGGGGCGAGGTCGGGTTCTGCCTCGACACCTGCCACGCCAACTCGGCCGGCATCGACCTGGCCGACGCCGTTGACAAGATCAAGGCGATCACCGGCCGGATCGACCTAGTGCACTGCAACAACTCCCGCGACGAGTTCGGGTCCGGTGCCGACCGCCACGCGAACCTGGACGCGGGCACCATCGACAAGAACACCCTCCTCGACGTGGTACGGGCGTCCGGCGCCCCCGCCATCTGCGAAACCCCCGAGCCCGGCCTCGCCGACGACATCGCCTGGCTCCAGGCGAACGTCTAGCCCCGGCGCGCTCCAGCGGGGTCCATGCGGGCGAGGCGCCAGGTGATGACGAGGCGGTCCGCCGCCCCGTCTAGGACACCGCCTGCCGGATCGTCGGAAGCTGCATCAGGCGCCACGATCCGTTCGGGATGATAGATGTCCCGCACCACGTAGAACGCGAGCAGGCCCACGGTGAGCAACCGGGCACCCAGGGCCGCGAAGTACCAGCCCGGGGTGAGCCCGGCGGAGCCGCCCGGGGTGTACAGGTGCGTGAAATACCCCCAGATGCCGAAAAAGTATGCCACCTCGGCCAGCTGCCACAGCAGGTACGGCCACAGCCGGGGGCGGGCCAGCACCGCGAGCGGCACCAGCCAGATCACGTACTGCGGGGACCACACCTTGTTCAGCATCAGGAACGCGGCCAGCAGCAGGAAGCACACCTGGGCCAGCCGCGGGCGGCGCGGCGCCATCAGCACCAGCGCGGCGATCGCGACGCAGGCGAGGGCGAAGAGCCCCGACGACATCAGGTTGAGCTGGCCCAGCGTGGAGTTGCCGAGCACCGGAACGTGGTAGGTCTCCAGCATGTACCAGATCGAGCCCCAGTCCGCGCCCCGCGACTTGCTGAACGCGTAGAACCGGCCCCAGCCCGCGGTCGCGGTCAGCGCCACGGGGAGGTTGACGGCCAGCCAGGCGAGGAGCCCGGAGGAGAACGCCACCGCGAACTCGCGCATCTTCCCCGCCCGCAGGCACAGCAGCAGCAGCGCGCCGAAGATCAGCAGCGGGTAGAACTTCGCCGCGACGGCCAGTCCGAGCAGTACGCCGGCCGCCGCGTGCTGGCGGGCCGACCAGAACGCGAGACCGCCGGCGGTCAGCGCCATGGCCAGCAGGTCCCAGTTGATGAAGGCGGTCAGGATCAGCCCCGGCGACAGCGCCACCATCAGCGCGGCCTTGAGCCCGGGATCGAGGCCGCGAGGCTCGGGGACGCGGGGATCAAGCCCCCGCGCGATGCCGCCGAAACCCGAGGCACCGGAACCCGAGCCACCGGAACCCCGGGAAGCCGAGCTCCGGGAAGCCGTATACGCGGTCGCCAGCACCCCCGCGATCAGGCAGGCGGACAGCAGCACGACCGAGACGTCGTAGAAGTCCTTGCCCCGGGCGAACGGGTCGGTGACCGAGCGCACCAGCCAGGACGCGACCTGCATCATCCCGCCGATCAGCACCGGGTACTCGACCGGGTGGCCGGTGTAGGGCACCTTCCCCGACGACAGCCCCTCGCCGTAGTACAGCGGGTAGATGTCGGTGTAGCAGGCATCGCGGAACTGGCCGGTGTAGCTGTTCCACGCTCCGCCCGAGCTGCACGGCAGTTTCTCGGCGTAGCCAAGCAGCGCCGCGGCCACCGCCGCGACGCTGCTCGTTACCGCTACCGTCCGGAACCTCAACGTCCGGCTCTCCTCAGCCTCTCCTCAGCCAATGCCCGGCTCTCGCTTCCGGATGTCCGGCTCCCGTCAGCCGCCGCCTCCGCCTTTCTTACCTCCCGGCGGCCCGGTTGGCGGTCCGCCTCCCCCGATCGGGAACCCGGTGGCCGGCGGCGATGTTGGCGGCGCCGTCGGGATCCCGGACGGCGTCGGCGAGGTCGAGGGGCTCGCGCTCTTCGACTTGGTCGGCGTCGGCGACGGCTTGGGCTTCTTCGGCTTGGGCGGCGGCGGCTTCGGCAGCTGGAGCCACGCCTGGCCGCTGAACTGCGGGTGCAGGAAGTTCTCGGCCGGCAGGCTGGCCCACATGCTCTCGGCGTAGCTCTTCCAGATCGCCGCCGGCCAGCTGCCGCCGAAACCGCCGCCCCCGAGGGCGAGCAGGTTCTCGTTGTTGTTGCCCTGGTTCTTGGTGAAGATCCCGACCGCGAGCACGTCCTGGGGGATCCCCCCGATGAACAGCGCCGACTTCGAGCCGGTCGTGGTGCCGGTCTTGCCGATGATCGGGCGGCCGTCGTCCATGTTGGCGGCGGTCGCTGTGCCATCGACCACCGTCTTCTCCAGAGCGTACTGGACCTGAGAGTCCTGCGCCTGGGTGAGGACCTGCACCGTCTTGACCTTCGGCTGGGTCACTCCGGCGCCGGAGATGGAACCGACCAGGTGTGCCTGGTGGTACGTGCCGCCGTCGTCGATGGTGGCCATCATCGACGCCTGGTCGTTGATCGTGAGCGAGTTGATGCCCAGCGCGATGCCGACTCCGGGCGAGTACTTGAACGTCGAGGGATCGACTCCGCCCTCGGCCTCGGCCATCTGCTCGATCGGCTTCAGGCCCACCCGGTGGGCGAGGTCGGTGAACGCCGTGTTGGACGACTGGGCGAGGGCGTTCTGCACCGTCGACCCGCCATTGGACATGGCCCCGGGGATCGGCTGATTACTGTCGTTGTGCACCTTGTAGTACGGCGCCGGCATCGGCTTCGCACTGGACGGCGTCGTCCCCATGGTGAACGGCGGCACCCACAGCGGGGTATTCGCGTTCAGGATGCTGGTCTGGACGTTCATGCCCTGCTTGACCGCGGCGGACAGCACGTACGGCTTGAACGACGAGCCGACCTGCTCGGCGGAGAGCGTGGTGTTGATCTGGCAGGTTCCCGCGCACTTGCTCGACGGCAGGTTCATGCCAGGTCCCGGATAGATGGCCTGGATGCCGCCGTTGGACGGGTTTATCGCCTCGGCGCCGATCATCGCGTACGACGGGAGGGTATACCCCTCGGACTTGATCAGGTTGATGTTGTCGTTGACCGCGGTGTAGAGCTTCTTCTCGGCTTCCTGGCTGACGGTCAGTTTGATCTTGAGGCCGCCGGTATCCAGCTGGTGCTCGGAGATGTGGTCAACGTTGACGAGCTCGTTCTTGACCTCCTGCATGATGTAGGCGTCCCACGGCTCGTTCCCGGTGAACTGGCTCCCGCTGGGGTTCATCTTCGGGAACTTCATCGAGGCGGCCTTCTGGGCTGAGAGGTCGCCCATCTTCACCAGGCCCTCAAGCACGTCGTGCCGCCAGTGGTAGAGGAGCCCCGCGTGGCCCGCCGGCGTGGAGTAGTACGACGGCGACTGGATCAGCGCCGCGAGCACCGCGGCCTGCGCGGTGGTGAGCTTGCTGATCGGCTCGTTGAAGTAGGTCTCCGCGGCCGCGGCGACGCCGTAGGCGTCGTCACCCAGGTAGATGGTGTTCAGGTAGTTGGTGAGGATCCACTGCTTGGACTTCTCCTTCGCCACCTTCATCGCCACGAAGATCTCCTTGAGCTTCCGGCTCAGGGTCTGCTGGGTGCCGATGTCGGCGTAGTAGTTCCGCACGAACTGCTGGGTGATCGTCGAGCCGCCGGCCAGCGACCCACCGCTGCTGGTCAGGTCGTCGTAGGCCGCGCGCAGCATGCCCTGCGGGTCGATCCCGCCCTCGGTCATGAAGCTGCGGTCCTCGGCGGCCATCGCCGCCTGGTCCATGATCTTGGGGATCTGGTTGTAGGTCAGGTTCGTCCGGTGCGTGTTGCCGAAGGTGCCGACGACCGTCTTGCCGTCATTGAAGTAGACCGTGGAGTTCTGCGTCACCGCGCTCGCGAGCGCCTGCGACGGAACCGGCGTGACGCTGTACATGTAGAAGCCGGCGGCGAACATGAGGAGGATCAGCCCGAAGAACGAGCTGCCCGCGACGATCAGGGCCTTCTTCCAGGTCCAGGTTCGCCACCAGCTGCGCTTGACCGGCGGCCGGCGGGCGCCGTAGCCCGGCCGCCGCGGGCCACCGGGGCCGTAACCGGGCCGCCGGGGGC
>JAFMRC010000197.1:0-1079 GCA_017354375.1 Nocardiopsaceae bacterium
CCCCGCCCGGGGCGCCCGCGTGCAGCGCCTCGGCGACCGCGGCGGCGAGTTGCTCGGGTGACAGCCCGGCCAGGATGCCGCTGCGGCCGAGGTCTTGCGGCAGCCGCCAGGTCACCGACGAGATTCCCGCGTTCTGCGCCAGGGCGAGGAGCGGGGCCGCGGGCTGCTGCCCGGTGAGATCGGCGATCAGCAACGGCCGCCCGGCCAGCAAGGAGGCGCCGTGCACCGCCAGCAGCGCCTGCCAGCCATGGAGCGTGCCGCCGAAGACGTCGGTGCGGCGCGGCGGGACCACGACGCTGCCCCACTCCGGCTGCCCGGAAAGCCGCCTAAGCTCGCTGGTGGCGTGCTCGGCGGCGCGGCGCTCCCAGTCCGTGACCGCCCGCTGATGCTCCTGCTCCGGGGAAACGTCGCGGGCCTTGTCGCGCTCCAGCCAGCACCAGCCCGTGTACCCCAGGCCTGGCAGGCACAGCACGACGATCGCGATCAGCGACAGCAGGGCGTTGGAGTTGCTGCCATCGACGGTGCGGGCGAACGCGGCGAGCAGCACCAGGACCAGCGCCAGGCCGACGCTCGGCTTCCCCACCCACCTCCACGCCCGCTGGAGCCGCAGGTCCGCCGCCGTCACCCGGGCGGCGGCCATGGACTGGACCGCCTGCGGGGCTGGCTTCGGCTCCGGATACGCGGGGACCATCTCGCGCCGGTCGCGGAACGCCCAGCCGAGCCGGGGCCCGCCAGTGAACAGCAGTCGCCACGGGTCCGAACCGCCGGGCGCGGAGTCCCCCGGCCCCGGCTGGCCCGGCCTCGGCCCGGTCGGATCCTGCCCGGCGGGCGGCTGGAGTACCTGGTCGCTCACCGCCTGGTTCCCCTTTCGCTCCGTAACCTTCAAGTCCGATAATCCCACGATATACATGGCATAGCCGATAAAAAGCCGCCAATACCGCCAATGCCGGTGAACGCGCCGAACTTCACGCCCGCACGGGCATGACAAAGGACGGGCGCCCCGAAGCACGGTGCCCCGAAGCACGGTGCCCCGAAGCACGGTGCCCCGAAGCACGGTGCCCCCGGCCGCGAGAGCGGCC
>JAFMRC010000197.1:1089-9835 GCA_017354375.1 Nocardiopsaceae bacterium
CGGGGGGCACCGTGAACCAGTGACTAGGAAACCGTTACTCGGTCCACCAGTCCTCGTCGTCCTTCTTCTTCGAGGACGAGGAGGACGACGAGCCGGCCGTGGAGCGAGACGCCGCGGCACCGGAGGCAGCGGTACCAGAGGCCGCCGCGCCGGCGCTCTTGCTACCGGCGCCGTTCCCCGAGGCACTCCCGGAACTGGCCGCCCGCGGGGCGGGGGAGGAAGCGGGGGCGGCGCTCTTGTCGTCGGACGGCGACGTGGCGATGGCCGGCTTCTCGGTGGCCTGCACCGCCGCTTCCATGCCCGGGATGCCGGCGCCGAGCTGGCCGCCGAGCAGCTGGCGGACCTGCGCCAGGTGCGCGGAGATGTTCTCCTTCTGCCGGGTCAGCTCATCGACCTCGCGCTGCGCGGTGGCCCGTCGGCGCTCCGCGTCGCTCTTGGCCTCGTTTACCAGCTGCTCGCCCTGCGCCCTGGCCTGCGACACGATCTGGGCGGCGTTCTTCTTGGCGTTGCTGACCAGCTGGCGCGCGTGCTGGTCGGCGTCCCGGCGGGTCTGGTCGGCCTGCGCGGAGGCCTTGGCGGCCCGCTGCTCGGCGTTGGAGGCCCGCTGTTCCGCCTCGGATACCAGCTTCTGCGTGGCGGCCTGGGCGTTGGCGAGCCGCTCGGCCTCCTGGCGCTCGGCCTCCTCGCGGCGGGCGGCGATGTGGATCTCGAACTCCGCCTCGGCCTGCGCCCGCTGCGCCTCGCTCTCCTCCAGGATGCTCTGCGCCTGCGACCGCATCTCGTCGGCCTGCTTCTTGGAGGTGGTGAGGATCTCGTCCCGCTCCCGCTTGGCGGAGGCCTTGAGCTGGGCCACCTCACGCTCGGTGGTGGTACGCAGCTTGGCGATGTCCCGCTCGGTGGCGGCGCGCTTCTCGGCGACCTCGTGGTCGGCGGTGGCCCGGAGCTTGGCGACCTCGCGCTCGGTGGTGGAGGTCAGCTCGTCGGCCTCCCGGCGCGCGGTGGTGCGGATCGAGTCCGCCTCCCGCTCGGCGGCACCGCGCTGGTCGTCGGTCTCCCGCTTGACGTTGGCGCGCAGTTCCGCGGCCTCGTTCTCGGCGGCAGAGCGCAGCTCGGCGGCATCGACCTTGGCCGCGGCCTTGATCTCGTTGGCCTCGGTCCTGGCGGCCTGGACGAGCTCGGTGGCCTGTTCCTCCGCCAGCCGCAGCAGCTGCTCGATCCGGGCTCCCAGGCCCGAGTAGGTGGGGCGCTCCTGCTCCTGGATCTGGCGCTGCGCCTCGGCGAGCTCGTGCCGTGCGGCCTGCGCCTCCTCCTGGTAGCGGCGTACCTCACTGGAGAGCGACCGGAGGTGCTCGTCGACTTGATGCGGATCGTAGCCCCGCATGACCTTGGCAAAGTCACGGGGAGGGGTCTCTTCGAAGAAGGTACTCAGCTGAGCGTCGATGTCCGATTGCATAAGGCCTAATTCCTGGCTAGCTAGACGGGGAAGTGCAGGCGGGGAAGGGCAGTGGCCGGCTAGTCTTCTCACCCAACGGGCAGGTAGGAATGGGTGGGTAACCCTGTGATTGGAACATTACTCCGCTGCCGCCTGGTTGGTGGGTTCTTCGGGTGATCGGTCCCTAGAATCCCGTGACGTGACTTTGCCGGGTACACATGCCGAGTCTACAGCGCATCCCCGGCATCACACGCCTCACCGGCCACTGGGATCCGCTTCAATCCGCTGAACGCATCTCAATGCTGGACGAGCTCCGTCAGCACACCGCCGAGGTCGCCCGGGTGCAGGAACGCGATCGAGGCGCCCATCGACCCGTGCCGGGGCCGCGAATCGACCAGCCGGACCCCGCGCCCGCCGATCGCCTCCAGCGCGGCGGTCACGTCCCGCACCGCGTAGCCCACGTGGTGGATCCCCTCACCGCGCCGGGCGAGGAACTTCCCGACCGGGGTGTCCGGCCCGAGCGGCTCCAGCAGCTGCACGTACGACGCCGCGGGCTCACCGGACACGACCATCATCGCCTCCCTGACGCCCTGCTCGGAGTTGGTCTCCCGGCTCGCCACCGTGAGGCCGAACACCCCCTCGTACCGCTCGATCGCCGCGTCCAGCGACGCGCAGGCGATCCCCACATGATCTATCCGGGTAAGCATGCTGGGTATCGTTTCATACGGAGCAGTAGCCGGCACGAGACGCAGGAGGCCCCCCGTGGTGGACGACCGTACGGGCGACCGCGACCCAGTGATCATCGGCGGAGCGCGGACGGCGATCGGCCGGCTGCTCGGGGCGCTGGCGGGCTTTCCCGCGACGGACCTCGGCGGCTTCGCCATCTCCGGCGCCCTGGAGAAAGCCGGGATCGGCCCCGGGGACGTCGAGTACGTGATCATGGGACACGTGCTGCAGGCCGGCGCCGGGCAGATCACCGCCCGGCAGGCCGCGGTCAAGGCGGGCATCGGCATGGCCGTCCCGTCGATCACCATCAACAAGGTCTGCCTGTCCGGCCTGGACGCGATCGCCCAGGCGGCGGACCTCATCAGGCTCGGCACCTACGACGTTGTCGTGGCGGGCGGCCAGGAATCCATGACAAATGCCCCCCATATCCTGAAAAATTCCCGAAAAGGGTATAAATACGGACCAACCGAGCTGGCCGACTCAATGGCCCTCGACGGCCTGACCGACGCGTTCGACGGCCTTTCCATGGGCGAATCGACCGAGCGCCATAACAAGCGGTACGGAATCACCCGCGAAGAGCAGGACGAATTCGCCGCCCGATCCCACCAGCGCGCCGCCCGGGCCACCAAGGACGGCGTCCTGGCCGAGGAGATCGTCCCCGTCGAGGTGAAGCAGAAGAAGGACACCGTCACCGTCAGCCAAGACGAGGGCATCCGCGGTGACACCACGCCCGAGTCGCTCGCCAGGCTGCGCCCCGCGTTCGGCGATGACGGCACGATCACGCCCGGCTCGGCGTCGCAGATCTCCGACGGCGCCGCCGCGGTCGTCGTCGCCTCCCGCGCCAGGGCCGCCGAGCTCGGCTCAGGCGTCCTCGCCGAGGTCGGAGCGTTCGGCACGGTCGCCGGCCCGGACAACTCGCTGCACTCCCAGCCGTCGAACGCGATCAAGAAGGCCCTGAAGAGGGCGGGCCGCGCCCCGCGCGACCTGGACCTGATCGAGATCAACGAGGCGTTCGCCGCGGTCGCGATCGCCTCCATGCGCGAGCTGGAGGCCGATCCCGAGGTCGTGAACGTGAACGGCGGCGCCATCGCCCTCGGCCACCCGCTCGGCGCGTCCGGCGCCCGGATCGCGCTCACGCTCGCCCATGAGCTAAGGCGCCGCGGCGGCGGGCTCGGCGCCGCCGGGCTGTGCGGAGGCGGTGGCCAGGGCAGCGCGCTGCTGCTGCGGTCACCCGGCGACTGAAGCCGGCGCCGTGACCACAGCCGACCTCCGCAACCAGGCAGCCAGCCTCGCCGAACGAGTACGGGCCGGGAACCCGCGTGCCCTGGCCCGGGTGATCAGCATGATCGAGAACGCAGACGCCTCGATCCGTTCGGTGATGAAGGACCTCACGCCGGTGCCGGCCCGCGCCCGCGTGATCGGCCTGACCGGAGCGCCCGGGGCCGGGAAGTCCACGGTGACCGGAGCGCTGATCAAGGCGTTCCGCCAGGCCGGCGTCAGGGTCGCGGTGCTGGCGGTGGACCCGTCGTCGCCGTTCAGCGGCGGCGCCCTGCTGGGCGACCGGGTCCGGATGGCCGACCACGCGACCGACTCCGGCACCTACATCCGGTCGATGGCCAGCCGCGGGCAGCTCGGCGGGCTGGCCGCGGCGACGCCGCAGGCGGTGCGGGCGCTGGAGGCCGCCGGCTTCGGCGTGGTCCTCCTCGAGACGGTCGGCGTGGGGCAGGCGGAGGTGGAGGTCGCGTCGGCCGCGGACTCCACCGTCGTGCTCGTCGTGCCCGGCATGGGCGACGATATCCAGGCCGCGAAGGCGGGCGTGCTGGAGATCGCCGACGTGCTCGTGGTCAACAAGGCCGACCGGCCCGACGTCCAGCCGACCGTCCGCGACCTGCGGAACATGGTCGCGCTGTCGGACGCGGACTGGAAGCCCCCGATCGTCACCACGATCGGCACCACGGGCGAGGGCATCGACGAGCTGGTGCGGCAGCTGGACCGGCACTGGACGTGGCTGGGCGAGACCGGCGAGCGGGACCGCCGCCGGATGGCGCGGGCGAGCGACGAGGTGACGGCACTGGCGCTCGGCGCGGCCCGGGAGCGGCTCGCGGTGCCCGGTGAGCTCGCCGCCCGGGTGGCCGCCGGCGAACTCGCCCCCCACGACGCCGCGGCCGAGCTGCTGGCCTCCGCAGGCCTCTAGCCCGGCGTATCTCCGCGGGCCGCCTCTAGGCGGCGTATCGAAGTGCCGTTGCTACGGCCAGAGCCGTAGCAAAGTGCCGTTGATGCCAGGTCAACAGGGGCGGGGGGTTACCACTCCACGGGAAGGGAGCCGTCAGCCAGCGCCGCCGGGTTCGTCACGCGCGTGACCGTGTTGAGCACGACCCGCACGTAGCTCTCCCCCACCCACAGGTGCTTCGCCCCGTCCACGCCGATCACCTCGCACCGCGGCACCCGGGCGAACCGCTCGCGGGCCTCGTCCGGCCGGAGGTAGTCGTCCAGCTCGGGAACCAGCGCCGTGAGCGGCTTCCCGGAAGCCGCCCAGCGGTCCAGGTCGGCGTCCGTGGCCCGGCGCAGCGGCGGGGACAGCAGGATGCCGCCGTCCACCTCGGGCAGCAGCCCCCACTTGAGCGTTAGCTCCGTGCCGAAGGACCAGCCGAGAAGGGACAGGCGCGGCAATCCGTTATCGGTGGCGAAGGCGATGGCGGCCTCGACGTCCAGCCGTTCGGCTACCCCATCCCCGAACTCGCCCTCGCTCGTGCCCCGCTCCGAGGTCGTGCCGCGCGTGTTGAACCGCAGCACGGCGAGGTCCGCGAGCGCGGGCAGCCGGTAGGACGCCTTGCGCAGCAGGTGGCTGTCCATCATGCCGCCGTGCGTCGGCAGGGGGTGCAGGCAGACGAGCGTCGCCACCGGGTCGCGGCCTTCCGGGAGCGCCAGCTCGCCGACGAGCTTGAGGCCGTCGGCCGTGGTGAACGCGATGTCGGTGCGCCGCGCGGGCAGGATCGTCGATGCCCGGATCAGCTGGAGCGTCAAGGGGGTCCCTTTCTATCGTCGGCGCCTGGATCGTCGGCTCTATCGGCGCCGGCGGCGCAGGCGCTTTTCCCAGCACACGGTGTGCCAGTGCCGCCGGTCGTCCGCGCCCGCATGCTCGGGCCAGGCCACCACGTGCGCGACGCCGGGGTAGATCTCCTGGTCACAGCCCGGGCACCGGTACGCCTTCTGCGCCGCCGCGCCCGCGATCCGCCGCACCACCCAGTCGCCGTCGGGCCACGGCTCGACCGTCTCGGCGCGGCCCAGCGGGAAGGGGGGCGCCGGCCGGTGCCGCCGGGTTCTGCGCGGGCTCACGCCCATCAAGGCTATATCCGCCGACCCCGGGGGGCTCCGGGGGGTCGTCCCCCCGGGTAGCACGTAGCCGGTGCGCCCGATACGATCGCTTGCGATCGGGCGCACCGGCTACAGTTGCTTGCCGTGCGGCTCGTCATAGCGCGGTGCAGTGTCGATTACGACGGCAGGCTCACCGCCCACCTCCCATCCGCCCTGCGGCTGCTCATCGTGAAGGCCGACGGGTCCGTCCTCGTCCACTCCGACGGCGGCTCCTACAAGCCGCTGAACTGGATGTCGCCTCCGTGCAAGCTATCGGAGCAGCCCGGCGAGCCGGGGCAGCCCGGCACGTGGACGGTCACCGGCAAGGGCGGCGAGACGCTGACGATCACTCTGGAAGAAACGATCTCCGACACCTCCGTCGATCTCGGAGTCGATCCCGGGCTGAAGAAGGATGGCGTCGAGGCGCACCTGCAGGAGTTGCTCGCCGGGCAACTGCACCTCCTCGGTGACGGGTACCGGCTGATCCGCCGCGAGTACCCGACCCCGATCGGCCCGGTCGACATCATGTGCCGCGACTCCGACGGCGAGCACGTGGCGGTCGAGATCAAGAGGCGCGGGGAGATCGACGGGGTCGAGCAGCTGACCAGGTACCTGGACCTGCTGAACCGGGATCCGCTGCTGGCGCCGGTGCACGGCGTGTTCGCCGCCCAGGAGATCAGGCCGCAGGCCCGGGTGCTCGCCACCGACCGTGGCATCCGCTGCCTGACCCTCGACTACCACCAGATGCGGGGCATCGAGCCGGAGAACACCCTGTTTTAGCCGGGGGAGGAAGAGGGCGCTGGGGAAGCGCGATCATCCGTTAGGGATGAATATGGGTTTATGGGGGGCTCTGGCGGGTTTCTGGGGTGATCTGACCGGTGCGAGGGAGATCACGCGGGTGCACGGTCAGCAAAGTTTCATTTCATGCAATAATGGACTACATGCCAGATGTCCCGTCGTCGGCCTCGTCGCCCGGCGGACTCCGGATGCGGAAGAAGCGCGAGACCCGGCGCGCCCTGCACGACGCCGCCCTGCGGCTCGCGCTGGAGCACGGGATCGAGCACGCGACCGTTGAGGAGATCAGCTCGGCGGCGAACGTGTCGCCCCGTACCTTCTTCAACTACTTCCCGAACAAGGAACAGGCCGTGCTCGGCGACGTCGTCACGATCGACGCCGAGCGCGCGACCGCGGTCATCCAGTCCGCGGCCACGGTGCTCGAGGGGCTGCGGAAGGTCGCGCTGGTGATCGCCAGCGACACCACGCCCGAGCGGGAGCAGGTATTGATGCGGTGGCAGGCCATGGAGCGCTATCCCACGCTGCTGCCGCACATGCACGCCCGCTTCATGGAGTTCGAGCAGGTCCTGGCCGGGGCGCTGGCGAAGCGGACCGGCGGCAAGCCGGACGATGCCTATCCCCAGCTGGGGGCGGCCGTCGCCGGAACGGCGATGCGGATATCGGTCCGGCGGTGGACGCGGGGGCACGGCGGGCATCCGCTGGAGTACCACGTGAACGAGGTATTCGGACTGCTAGGACAGGCGCTGCCCGAGACCGGGCAGCAAGCAGGAGGGGAAGCGATTTGAGCCAGGCAGTTGCCCAGGGCGCGGTGACCGCGGCCGGACCCCGGCACGTAAGGCCGCCGGCGGCGAGCGGCGGGCCGAGGAACAAGGTCGGCCTCATCTTCGTGTCGCTGATGCTGGCGGTGTTCCTGGCCGCCCTGGACCAGACGATCGTGGCGACCGCGCTCCCGACCATCGTCGGCGACCTGCACGGCGTCAACCACATGACCTGGGTGACCACCGCCTACCTGCTGACCTCCACGATCGGCCTGCCGATCTACGGGAAGCTCGGCGACCTGTTCGGCCGCAAGGGGCTGTTCATCTTCGCCATCGTGATCTTCCTGGTCGGCTCCGCACTGTCCGGGCTGTCGCAGAACATGAACGAGCTGATCGGCTTCCGCGCCCTGCAGGGCATCGGCGCCGGCGGCCTGATGATCGGGGCCCAGGCGATCATAGGCGATGTCGTCTCGCCGCGCGAGCGGGGCAAGTACATGGGCCTCATCGGCGCCGTGTTCGGCGTCGCGACCGTGGCCGGGCCGCTGACCGGCGGCTACCTGACCGACGACGTCAGCTGGCGCTGGGTCTTCTACGTCAACGTGCCGTTGGGGATCATCGCGCTGGCCGTCGTAATCGCCGCCCTGCACGTCAGGAAGAGCACGCAGAAGCACACGCTCGACTTCCTCGGCATGCTGTTGCTCGCCGCCGCGTCGGCGTGCATCGTCCTGTTCAGCGTCTGGGGCGGCACCACCTACAAGTGGACCTCGCCGGAGATCATCGGCCTCGGCGCGGGCTTCGTCGTGCTGATCGTCCTGTTCTTGATCAACGAACGGTACGCGGCCGAGCCGATCATCCCGCTCCGGCTGTTCCGCAGCAGCATCTTCGACATCGCCTCGCTGATGGGCGTGGTCATCGGCGTGGCCCTGTTCGGCGCGGTGTCCTACATCGGCTTCTTCCTGCAGATGGTGGACCACGTCTCCGCGACCACCTCCGGGCTCCTGATGCTGCCGTTCGTCGGTGGCATGCTGGTGTCGGCGATCTCCTCGGGGCGGATCGTGACCGCCACCGGCCGTTACAAGGTCTTCCCGATCCTCGGCACCGCCATCGCGACCGCCGGCATGGGCCTGCTGTCCCGGATGAGCCTCACCTCCACCCGGGTAGAGAACGGCATCTACATGGCCGTGGTCGGCTTCGGCATCGGCCTGGTCATGCAGATCCTGGTGCTCGTGGTGCAGAACGCCACCCCGGTGCGCGATCTCGGCTCGGCTACCGCCGCCGCCAACTACTTCCGGCAGATTGGCGGCACCGTCGGCAGCGGGATCGTGGGCGCCGTGTTCGCCAGCCGGCTGGCCGACAAGGCCAAGGCGCTGCTCGCGCACGCCGCGCCCCCGGGGCACCCCATCACGGGGCACCTGCCCAGCGTGCAGGCGCTGACGCCCAAGGAACTGCAGGCGATGCCGCCCCTGATCGAGCATGCCCTGGCCACCGCCTACTCCGAGGCGCTGCCGCCCATCTACCTGGCCCTGGTGCCGGTGATGGCCGTCGCGTTCGTGCTCTCGTTCTTCCTGAAGGAGATCCGGCTGCGCACCACGGTCGGCGACTCAGCCGAGGCTCCCGGCCCGTCCGGGGACGCGGCGCCCGCGGAGGGCGCGTCCCCGTCCGGGGACGCCGCCGCCACGGC
>JAFMRC010000441.1 GCA_017354375.1 Nocardiopsaceae bacterium
CTTCCCGTCGCCGCCGGGTGGACGAGGCCCTGGAGCGGGTGGGCCTGGCGGGCATCGACCGGCGCCCGGTGCGCGCGTACTCGCTCGGGATGCGGCAGCGGCTGGGCCTGGCGGCGGCGCTGGTCCGCCGGCCCCGGCTGCTCATCCTGGACGAGCCGACGAACGGCCTGGACCCGCGCGGCATCCGGGACATCCGCGAGCTGCTGGTCTCGCTGAACTCCGCTGGCGTCACGATCTTCCTGTCCAGCCACCTGCTGCCGGAGGTCTCCGCGCTGTGCACCCGGGTCGGCGTGCTGGACGCCGGCGGGCTGGTGCTCCAGGAGGATTTGTCGGCTTTGCAGCGGCCGACGGGCCATGTCCTTATCACAACCGATGATCCCGAACGGGTGGTAGCGACTCTCGACGGCCATGTCGAGCGCGGTTCGGCCGGGCGCGGTTCGGACGGGCGCGGTTCGCATGGCGAGCCGACCGGGCGCCGCTCGCCCGGCGAGCGCGGTTCGCGTGGCGAGCTGGTCGGGCGCGGTTCGAACGGCGAGCTGGTCGTGCGGTCCTCCGATCCGGCGGAGCTGAACGCGCGGCTGGTGGCCGCGGGCGTGCGAGTTCGGTCCCTGACCGAGCAGCGCCGAACGCTGGAAGACGTGGTCCTGGAGGTGACCGGCTCGGGTTCCGATCAGTTCGGTGTCTCGCCATCCCGCGCTCCCGGCTCCCGGCCCGCGCCCCCTGAACCGCCCGACCCCCCGTCTCCGCCAGCAGCGCCCCCGCATCCCCCAGCCGCGCCGCCTCTACCTCCCCCCAAACCGGACATTTCATGATTTCCAGCGAATTGTTGAAGCTGGTCCGGCGACCGCGGACCTGGGTGTCGGTCGCGCTGATCTGCGCGCTGCCGCTGCTGGTGGCGGTGTTCATCGCGGTCACGCACCTGGCCCCGCCGCCGGGGCAGGGCAGCGCCTTCCTGTCCGCGGTGCTGGGCGACGGGCAGTTGTACCCGGCGGCGGCGCTGGCCCTGGTGCTGCCGGTGTTCCTGCCGGTCTCGGTCGCGGTCGTGGCGGGCGACTCGATCGCGGGCGAGGCGTCCGCGGGTACCCTGCGCTACCTGCTGGCGCGGCCGGTCGGCCGGACCAGGCTGCTGGTCGCGAAGCTGATCTCGGTGACCTCGTTCGTGCTGATCGCGGTCGTCGCCGTGACCGTCACCTCCTACGCCACCGGGGTGCTGATCCTCGGCCCGTCCCGGGCGTCGGCGGTCGGCTCCACGCCCGGGGGCGTCACCGGCTCGATCGCGCCCGGCTCGGGCGGCGCCCCTACCGCCGGGCTGCAGCCGGGCGGCTCGATCACGTCGCTGTCCGGCACCCCGCTGACGTTCGTCGACCTGATCGAGCGAGTGCTCGGCGCGATGGCGTTCATCACCGTCTCGATGCTCGGCGTGGCCGCGATCGCGGTCTTCCTGTCGACCCTGGCCGACTCCGCCCTGGGCGCGGCGCTCGGCGCCCTGGCCACGCTGGTCGCCAGCGAGGTCCTCGTGACGCTGAACGCGGCCAGCGCGGTGCAGCCCTACCTGCCGACCCGGTACTGGCTGGCCTGGATTGACTTCTTCCGGCAGCCGATCTTCTGGCGCGATATCCAGCGCGGCTTCGCGATCCAGGCTGTCTACGTGGTGGTGTTCCTGGCCGCCGCGTGGGCGAACTTCGCGACCCGCGACATCACCAGCTGACGCGCGGGCGCTCGTTCCTCGACGGGTAAGGGTCAAGCCTTGACGGTGAGCGACATGCTTGCCGGGGAAGGGCACACGCTCGGCAGCGCGGTACCCAGGTCAATGTGGAGGCTCCCTGACGGGAGCGGGATCCTCGTCCTTGTCACCCGGGTGATCGGCGCCTTGCACCGGGAGGCGCTCGCTCCGGGCGCTCCGGGCGCTCCGGACGGGGGCTTGGGGCCGGGGACGTGCCACCAGGCTGCTAGCGCCAGTACCCGTGATTGACCGCTGGGAATGGTGTAAGACGTGGCGGCATGAGTCCCGGTACGACTGGTGGTCACCGCGACGGGCGTGAACGGCCCCGCTGCCCTTGACACGCCGATCGCCGATGGCAGCTCCAGGACGCAGCTCCGGCCGACGTTGCGGAATGCCTGGAGAACGTAGTACGAGGAGGTGCCGAGGGTTCCGAATCCGTGGGAGCGTTTCGCCTTTCCCAGCACCAGCTGGCTGGCCGAGCAGGCCGCCGGGCCAGGCTGCGCCTGGCCCGGCTTCGTCGTGGTCGCGTGGAGATCACGCCCGCTGGCCTGAGCCGGGTGAGGAGGGGCCGAGCGGGGAGGGGCCGCGTGAGGAGAGCTGCCACAGCTCGCGGTCAGCCCTGCCGAAACCAGCCCTACCCCGACGGCGGCCACGACGCGCAGAGGCGCCCGCGGCACCGCCAGCGCTGACAGCCCCAGCCGCATCATCGGCCCCTCCCGGACCCGTGCTGCCCTAATAACACGGGCCTAATAGCACGTAGCCTGATGCCAGGAGTCCGTGAAGGAATCCTTGTCAGAGCCGATGCTACCCGGCGAAATGCAGTACGTCGAAGATGACGCACCAGCGATTGTCTTGGTGATAGTCCCCTGACTTCCGAAGGTCACCCACGATCCATTCGAGTCGAGTTCCGCTTGCGCATTCGTGAAGTTCACGTTGCTGAAGTGGACCGCGGTCCCGCTAGGCGCCTCTCCTATCCACTCGGCCGTGTTGTCATCGTAGCTCCAGCCGCTCGGCGGGGCCGCGGAGCAACCGTGGGCGACGCCGGACGTCTCGTCTTCGATGTAGAAATTGGCTATCTTGTTGCTCGCCTCGTAACTCATTTGCTCGTACAGGAGATGACCGGCCGGGAAGGTCCAGGACGTCTGCCCGCAGAGCGCGACCGGGTTGGCCGTATTCGCGAACTCGGTAAACGGCCGGAACGCGCTGCCGGAGCCGACGGCGGAATCGCCGCACTCGATACCTTGCTGCACCAGGTTATCGGGATTCGACGAGGTCCCGCCGAGGCCGGTCCACATGCCGACCAGGTTGGAACCCATGCATGTATTCGAGGTGGATGGAACCGTGAAATCGTTTGTGACGGCGACGTAGGTATTACTCTGCGTACCCGTCTTTCCGACGATGTAGCCGCCCCAGTTCGAGTACTCCGTCGCGAATGAAGCGGCAGAACCTACCCGAGAGCCGGATCCGGGAACGGCCTTGAGGGGTCCGCTCGGCGGGCTATCGGACCTGTAAGCCGTCATCGCGGCCCTCCAGTCCGCCAGGTCCGACTGGCTGCCGTCACTGCCGGGCCGAAGCGGGAAGCCGTATCTCTTGAGCTGAGCGTTGCTCGCGTGCAACGGGTCGAACCCTCGCGGTGGGGTCGTGCTCGTGATTACCTCCCCGTCGGGCAGGCGGTAGACGGACCTGACGCTCCCATCGGGATACGTCGTTACCGCGGGGCGGACCGCGGTGGCGGAACCTCCGGTGGCCCCCAGCGACCTTCCGTCGGCACCGAATCCCGTGGTCGTGGCGCGACTCGCGGCTTTGCCGTGCGCCGCGCCGGACGCGCTGATCACTCCGTAGCCGATCGCGATAACCAGCGCGGTCGCGAACGTCGCCCACAAATAAGATCGTGATCGGATTAGTCTGGATTTTCGTTCTGATTTGTATTTTTGTTGATCCCCGCCCAAGGACATTTACGCTCTCCCTTTCTGCGCTGCCCTCTACTTCCGCGGTTGACGGTAGATCCGTCATTTCCTGATGTCAATACACAAATAACTATTTTTAGCATAAATTGCGACATTGCCGTCATGCGGGTGATCATGTCGGAAATGAAGGCGGTGGGGCTGGGCTCCACGGCGTCTGCAAAGTCGTTATTGCCTGAGCGTTTAACTGGTTTCCGCTGGTCAGCGCGAGGCTCCGGGTGTGCCGCTGGCCGGGATGCGGGCGCCGTGTCGCGTTGCGGTCACGGCGT
>JAFMRC010000045.1 GCA_017354375.1 Nocardiopsaceae bacterium
GCGCTGAACGCCACCCACCGCGTCGGCTGGCCAGATGAGGCAACGGGTGATGCGTATGAGGCGGGTGAGGCCGCGAAAGCGGGTGAGGCGGCGGAGGGCGCGATCCGGCGGATCGCCGCCGCGACCTCGCTGTCCGCGCCCTCCCGGCGCGCCTGGGCGAACACGACCAGTTCGGCGGCGGCCGTCTCCAGCGCGGCGGCCGGAGGCGCCGCCGAGGTGACGAGCTTCACGATTTCCGAGGTGGTCACCGTGCCGACCGTGTCCGGCCCCGCCGCGCCCGAGGAAGCCGTGTCCGAGTCCGCCGTGCCCTTGGCCACCGTGCCCGATGTGCCCGTGCAGAAGGCAGGCGTGCCCGAGTCCGGCATGACCACGGTCACCGCGCCCGAGGTGGGCGTATCCGGGACAGCGGTGCCCGAGGTGGGCGTGCCGACCGGGCGGCCGGCGTCTCGCCGGCCGCCTCGCGGCTGGAGCCGGGCCAGCAGGACGCTGAGGTCGGGGGCGCCCGGCAGGGCGTCGACGGCGTCCCTGATGGCTTCGCCCGCGCCGTCGCCGAGCGCCGGCGACACCAGGCGGCTCACCTTCCCGAGCAGCTCGGCGTCGGTAAGGGGGCGTTCCAGGCTGCCTCGAGCGTGCGCGACACCGACGGTGACCGCCTCGGCGCCCGCGCGCTCGACGCGGATCGTCGCCTCGTCCCGCGCGCACTCCGCCGTGGGACGCAAGGTGATCAGGTCGCGCATCCGGCCCGCGTCCGGCGCGATCGCGCGCTCATCGCTGAACTGGGCCAGGCCCGCTTCCCCGTCGAGCAGCCCGACCGCGACGGCGTGGTAGGCGCTGAACCGGGCCTGCAGGCCGTCTGCGGGCTGGCGCCTGCCCATGAGCTCCGGCACCAGCGGGTTGCAGGTGACCGACACGGCGGCTATCCCCTGCGGACCGCCCGCGCGGGCCGACGCCTCGATCGCCGCGTCGATCAGCGGGTGCGAGACGATGCCGCACGGATAGGGCTTGAACGTGTTGCGCCGCAGCTCCCAGCCCGCGTCCCCGGATCCGTCCCAAGACCCGGCCAGCAGCGCCCGCCAGTCCACCTCGGCCGTGAGCACGCCCAGCACCCCGTCGGGACCGAGCGGATCGGGCACGCCGGGTACCCCGGCCGCGGCGAGCCGGGCGGCCAGCGTTCCGTTGACCGCCGCCTTCCCGGCGTGGAAGGCCTTGGTCATCGACCCGAACGCCTCGCGGTGCCCCAGCATCATGACCGGCGCCAGCGACAGCGCGCGTTCCAGGCCCGCGGCGTCCAGGCCGAGCAGGACGGCGGCGACCACGGCCGCGCCGAAGACTCCGCAGGTACCGGTGATGTGCCAGCCGCGATCGTAATGGCCGGGCGAAATCGCGTTACCGATGCGCAGCTGGGCCTCGCAGCCGAGCGCGAAGGCGGACAAGCACCGGGCACCGCTCGCCCCGGTTTCCGGTGCCAGCGCGAGCATCGCCGCTAGGGCCGCGGCCCCGGGATGGATTACCGTGGTCAGGTGGGTATCATCGAAATCGTGTAGGTGGGCAGCGGTGCCAGTGGCCAGCGCGCCCCAGTACGGGTCCAGCGACTCGGCCCGGCCGGGAACCTTCACCTGTCCCCCGGTCCCCTCCGCGAGCGCGACATCGACGATCGCCTCGACGGCCCGCGACCGGGCCGCGCCCACCGTGGTTCCGAGAACGTTGAAGAGGCTCCGGCGAGCGGCGACGGCGACCGGATCCGGCAGCGGGACCCCAGCGGCGCGGACGATCTGAGCGCAGAACTCGGCGCTCGGCGGACGAGCCGTAACTGGCGACATGATTCTCAGGCTAGGCACGCCACGACGCCGATCAACGGCAGACGCGGACGCGTTCGTTCCGCCGCGTGTAACGGAACGGGAGAAGGATGGGATCTAGCACAGACGGCGAGGTCACGTTCTCTGATCTCGAGATATTCGCGGCGTTCGCCCGAAGTGAGCACTTCGGCCAGGCCGCCCGTGAACTCGGCGTGAGCGTGCCAACGGTGCAGCGAGGTGTGCGAGCGCTGGAGCGGAAGCTCGACGTCGTGCTCGTCGAGAACGCCGGCCGTCGGGTCCGGCTGCGTCACGCCGGGCACCTGCTCGCCAGGGAGGCCCACACGCTGCTGCGGGCCCGGTCAGAGGCGTTGCGGGTCGTGTGCGCGGATGCGGGGAAGCCACGTCGGCTGCTGCGGGTAGCCCACACCTTCTCGCTCGGGGTCCGGTTCGTACCCGGAGTGCTCGCCGCACTGCTGGCCGAGCAGCCGGGACTGCGGCTGGAAACCAGGCAGGAGGCAGCCACCGACGTGGTGTCACGGGTGTTGCGGGGTGATACGGACGTGGCGTTCACCTCGATCTCGCCCGCCGAGCCAAGCATCCGGATCGAGCCGCTCTTCACCGAGGCGCTGTTGCTTGCCGTACCTGTCACCGATCCGCTCTGCCACGCCGACGGCGTCAGCCTCACCGACGCGGCGGGCCGTCCGTTTATCGCGATGAGCCCTGGCTCGAGCAGTTGGGGCCACATGATGAACGCGTGTGCGCGGGCGGGATTCGCGCCCGACGTCACCGCCGAGGCCAGCGATCTCTTCGGCGTCGAATCCATGGTCGCGGCCGGCCTTGGCGTGGCACTCGTGCCGGAGCGGATGAGTGATTACAGCCATCCGGGTGTCGTGCGACTCCGGATCGCGGAGCCGCACGACATTCACCGGACCATCTTCCTGGCGTGCCCGTCAGCCGCGGCGTCCGATGACACCGTCATGTCCGTGCTGCGGATCGCCCGCCGTCACGGCGGAGCACTGGCCCGATCGTTACCCGCCGCGCAACGATCCGGCCTGCCGCTGACATTGTTCGGGCATTCCCCCGAAGCTAGCGTCAACGCCAAGGTGGCGAAGGGTGCAACGAATGGCGAGGACAGTTTCCAGCGGCGATCAGGCGACCCTGGGCATCGCAGCGCGCATTGACCGGCTCCCGCGTTCGGTACATCTGCTCGGACTGGTGGCCCGGATCGCCGGCGGCGGATGGCTCGAGTTCTACGAGCTGGCGATGCCGGCGTATATCTCGCTGGGCCTCATTGGCGCCGGCATCTATACGAAGCAGTCAACTGGCCCGCTGGACGGGCTGTTCGACCCGAAGAGCTACGCCACCTTCCTGGCGTCCTTCTACGTCGGCATGTTCATCGGGACCATGGCGCTCGGCAAGGTCTCCGACCGCTTCGGCCGTAAGGCCGCCTTCACCGTGCCGATGATCGGGTATGCCACCGCCACGCTGCTGGTCGCCGCATCAAGCTCGCCGCTGCTAATCGACACCTTCCGGCTGATCGCGGGCATCGGCGTCGGGATCCAGCTCATCAACAACGACGCGTACATTTCCGAGCTCACTCCGCAGCGGCTGCGCGGGCGTTACATCGCCACCGCACTGCTGATCAGTTTTACCTCCTACCCAGTCGCCGCGTTGCTCGGGTACGCGTTCGTCCCGCATCAGCCACTCGGGATCGCGGGATGGCGCTGGGTGGTCATCATCGGCGGGGCGCTGGGATTCCTCGTCTTGCTGCTGCGCAGAGGGCTCACCGAATCACCCCGGTGGCTGGCATCGCGCGGCCGTACCGCCGAGGCAGAGAGAGCCCTGAGCGCGATAGAAGCGCGGGTGGAGCGGGAAACAGGCGCACCACTACCGGAACCCGTGCCAGCCTCCGCCGACGGAATCAGTCGCAAAGGATCCTGGACCGAGATGTTCAGGGGCAAGTACCTGCGCCGCACGACCATGATGTCCGTCTTCCAGTTCACCCAGACCATCAGCGTCTACGGTTTCACGAGCTGGGTTCCCATCCTGCTCATCGACAAGGGAATCACGGTCGTCAGCTCGCTTCAGTACACGTTCGAGATCGCGATACTGACCCCGTTCGGCGGGCTGCTCGCGATCCTGCTCGCCGAACGCTTCGAGCGCAAATGGCAGCTGGTGTTCTGCGGCGTCGAGATCGCCGTAGTGGGACTGGTCTTCGCTCAGATGCACAATGTCGTTGGCATCGTTATCGTCGGCGGCCTCGTCACGCTCGGCAATTACTGGATGATCGGAATATTCCATACCTATAACGCCGAGCTATTTCCCACCAGGATCCGCTCGCAGGCGGTCAGCTTCAATTTCAGCTGGAGCCGGGTGTCTTCCATATTCGTGGGCTACATGGTGTCGGGGCTGCTCAGCGCTTACGGAACGAACGGCGTGTTCGCCCTGATCGTCGGCGCGATGGCGGTGCTCACGGTGTTCATCGCCACGATGGGCCCGCGGACGAACGGCCAGCGCCTCGAAACCCTGGCGAGCTAGCCTCAACGAGCCAGTCCGCCGTTCACGACAATGAACAGGAGCTTGGGACTGGACAGGCGCCACGATCCGTTCGGGATAAGCGGTTTGGGGTGTGGGGTTGTGGGTTCCTAAGCTCGCGATGCAGGTGGGGCCGAGCAGCTGCTTGAGGTCGGCGTGCAGGGCGGCGGACGGGCTGACCCTCAGCTTGCCGTCCAGCCGCACCACCGTGGTCTTCTGGTTGCCGCGCAGCCGCAGGTGAACCTCGGCCGGGCCCGGGTGGGTGCGGAGCACGTCACGGAGCTGCTCGACCACCGGCGGCACGCACTTGGTCACCGGCATCGCCACCACGAAAGGGGAGTTGCCGTCCGCCACCGACAGGTCCGGGATCGTCACGTCCATGGCGATCAGCTTCGGCACGTCGTCGCGGCGGTCCACCCGGCCCTTGACGATCACGATCTGGTCCTCGGCGATCGCCGTCGCGTACAGCTGGTAGGTCTGCGGGAAGAACAGCACCTCGATGGCGCCGCCAAGGTCCTCGAGCATGGCGGTGGCCCAGGCGTCGCCCTTCTTGGTGACCTTCCTGGTGACGCCGGACAGGATGCCGCCGATCTTGACGACCTGGCCGTCGTTGCGGCCTCCCGACGGCGCGGGCGCGGGGCGGTCATCGTCGGCCGCGGTGGACATCAGCTCGGCCAGGCCCATGTCGGTGTCCTTGGACAGGATGTGCTCGATGCCGAGCAGCGGGTGGTCCGACACGTACAGGCCGAGCATCTCGCGCTCGAAGGTGAGCATGGTCTTCTTGTCCCACTCGGTGTCCGGGACGGCGATCTCGAACGCGGCCTGCGCCTCTTCCATCCCGCCGAACAGCGAGTCCTGGCCGATCGCCTCGTTCCGCTTGATGTCGATGACGCTATCGACGGCCTGCTCGCCGATGAGCGCCAGGCCCTTGCGCGGGTGGCCGAAGGAATCGAACGCGCCCGCCTTGATCAGGCTTTCTATGACGCGCTTGTTGCAGACGACGGCGGGCACCTTGTCCAGGAAGTCGGAGAAGCTGGTGAAGTCGCCCTTGGACCTGCGGGTGGCGATGATCGCGTCGACCACGTTGGCGCCGACGTTGCGGATCGCGGCCAGGCCGAAGCGGACGTCCTCCCCCACCGCGGTGAACGTCGCGGCGGACGCGTTGACGTCGGGCGGGAGGACCTTGACCCCCATCCGGCGCGCCTCGTTCAGGTAGAGCGCGGACTTGTCCTTGTCGTCGCCGACGGACGTGAGCAGCGCGGCCATGTACTCGGGGGCGTAGTTCGCCTTCAGGTACGCGGTCCAGTAGGCGATCAGGCCGTAGCCGGCGGTGTGCGCCTTGTTGAAGGCGTACCCGGCGAACGGGACGAGCACGTCCCACACCGCCTGGATGGCCTCGTCGGAGTAGCCGCGCTCCCGGCATCCCTTCTGGAAGCCGACGAACTCCTTGTCGAGGATCTCCTTCTTCTTCTTGCCCATGGCCCGGCGCAGCACGTCGGCCTGGCCGAGGCTGTAGCCGGCCAGGATCTGCGCGGCCTTCTGCACCTGCTCCTGGTAGACGATCAGGCCGTAGGTGGGCTCGAGCACCTCCCGCAGCGGCTCGTCGAGCTCGGGGTGGATCGGCGTGATCTCCTGCTGCCCGGTCTTGCGCAGCGCGTAGTTGACGTGCGAGTTCACGCCCATCGGACCGGGCCGGTACAGCGCGAGGACGGCGGAGATGTCCTCGAAGTTGTCCGGCCTCATCATCCGCAGCAGCGTGCGCATCGGGCCGCCGTCCAGCTGGAACACGCCCAGGGTGTCGCCGCGGGCGAGCAGCTCGTAGGTCTTCGGATCGTCCAGCCCGAGGTCGAGTAGCTTGAGCGACCTCTCCCGGTTCTGCTCGATCGCCCGGACCGCGTCGGCCATGATCGTCAGGTTCCGCAGGCCCAGGAAGTCCATCTTGAGCAGGCCGAGGTTCTCGCAGGTCGGGTAGTCGAACTGCGTGATCACCACGCCGTCGGTGTGCCTGGTCCACACCGGGATGTGGTCGGTCAGCGGCTCCGCGGACATGATCACGCCGGCGGCGTGCACGCCGGGCTGCCGGATCAGGCCCTCGATGCCCTTCGCGGTGTCGATGACCTCCTTGACCTCGGGCTCGGTCTCGTACAGGGTCCGCAGCTCGCCGGCCTCGCCGTAGCGGGGGTGCTCGGTGTCGTGGATGGCGGACAGCGGGATGTCCTTGCCCATCACGGCGGGCGGGAACACCTTGGTGATGCGGTCCCCGAGCGCGTAGGGGTGGCCGAGGACGCGGGTCGAGTCCTTGATGGCGGCCTTCGCCTTGATCGTTCCGTAGGTGACGATCTGGGCGACCTTGTCGGCGCCCCACTTCTGGGTCACGTACCGGATGACGTCCGCCCGGCCGCGCTCGTCGAAGTCCACGTCGATGTCCGGCATGGAGACGCGCTCGGGGTTCAGGAACCGCTCGAAGATCAGGCCGTGCGGGATCGGGTCCAGGTCGGTGATGCCCATCGCGTAGGCGACGAGGCTGCCCGCGGCGCTTCCCCGGCCAGGGCCGACGGCGACGCCGTTGTCCTTCGCCCAGTTGATGAAGTCCGCGACCACCAGGAAGTAGGCCGGGAAGCCCATCTGGCAGATGATCGATATCTCGTACTCTGCCTGCTTGCGGTGCTCGTCGTCATAGCCGCCGGGGAACCGGCGGTCCATGCCCTTCCACACGGCGTCGGCGAACAGCGCGTCCTCGGAGTCGAAGCCCTCGGGGATCGGGAACCGCGGCATCAGGTTGACGAACTCGAACATGCCGGTGGCGTCGACGCGGTCCGCGATCAGCAGCTGGGAGTTGCGGCAGCCCTCCTGCCATATGTCGCTGTCGCTGATCGCGTACATCTCGCTGGCCGGCTTGATGTAGTAACCGGTTCCCTCGAACTTGAACCGGTCGGTGTCGGCCATCGTCTTGCCAGTCTGGATGCACAGCAGGAGTTCCTGGGCGGTGGCGTCCTGCTCGCGGGTGTAGTGCGAGTCGTTGGTGACGACCGGCGGGATGCCCAGCTTCCTCGCGATCTCGATGAGGCCATCACGGACCCGCTTCTCGATGTCGAGGCCGTGGTCCATGAGCTCGAGGAAGTAGTTCTCCTTGCCGAAGATGTCCTGGTACTCGGCCGCCGACCGGAGCGCCTCTTCGGGCTGGCCGAGGCGCAGCCGGGTCTGGACCTCGCCGGACGGGCAGCCGGTGGAGGCCATCAGCCCCTTCGCATGCTCGGCGATGATCTCCTTGTCCATCCGGGGCCACTTGACCATCCAGCCCTCGGCGTAGGAGCGGGAGGTGAGCTTGAAGAGGTTGTGCAGGCCCTCCTTGTTCCGCGCCCAGATCGTCTTGTGCAGGTAGGCGCCGGAGGCGGAGACGTCGTCCTTCTTCTGGTGCGGCTGGCCCCACAGGATGCGGTTGGCGTTCCTGCGGCTCTCGGGGGCGACGTACGCCTCGATGCCGATCACCGGGGTGATGCCGGCGTCCTTCGCCTGCTTGTGGAACTCGGCGGCGCCGAACATGTTGCCGTGGTCGGTCATCGCCACGTGCGTCATGCCGCGCGCCGCGACCTCCTTGAACAGGTCCTTCAGCCGGGCGGCGCCGTCCAGCATCGAGTACTCGGTGTGGACGTGGAGGTGGGCGAACGGGGTGTCAGTCATTGTCGTCATCTGCCTCCTGCGGGCACGCTCCGCCCCGCCGTGCCTCCCTGTGCCCTCGGGAAGCCCAGCGGTCGGAATGGCTCAACCGGTGTGGCCTACCTTATCGGTTCCGGAGCCGTCGCGGCCCTTGCCGCGCCGGCCGATGCCGGTACCGGTTAGCTTTGGCCGGCCGAGGCCGGTGCTCGCGGCCGCCGGCGACTTGCCCGCTTGTTGCCCGCTTGACATATGCAGGTAAATACCTGCATATTGATCGGGTGGATGACGACGCGGTGTTCAGGGCGCTGGCCGATCCCACGCGCCGAGCGCTACTTGACCAGCTGCGTGAACGCAACGGCCAGACCCTCGGGGAGTTGTGCGGGCCGCTCGCGATGGCGCGGCAGTCGGCCACCCAGCACCTGGGCGTACTCGAAGCCGCGAACCTCATCACCACCGTCCGCCGGGGCCGGGAGAAGCTGCACTATCTCAACCCGGTTCCGCTGTGGGACATCGAAGAGCGCTGGATCGAGAGGTTCGAACGACCCCGCCTGCGCGCGCTGAACGCGATCAGGCGGCGGGCAGAGGAGGAGACCATGGCCGACAGGCCGAGCTATGTCTATGTCACCTACATCGAAAGCTCACCCGAGCGGGTCTGGGAGGCGCTGACCGACCCGGACCTGACCGCCGAGTACTGGGGGCACAGCAACGTATCCGACTGGCAGGCGGGCTCGCCGTGGGAGCACCGGCGCGTCGACGGCTCAGGCATCGCCGACGTGGTCGGCACCGTCCTGGATTCGGAGCCGCCGCGCCGGCTCACCATGACGTTCGATGCCCCCGGCGCGGCCCCGCCCGGGGGGCCGTCGAAGGTGACCTTTGACATCGAGCCGTACCACGAGATCGTCAGGCTCACCGTTACGCACGAGAACCTGGCCGATACCGATGCCCTGGAGGCGATCTCCGCGGGGTGGCCGGCCGTGTGCGCCAACCTCAAGTCACTGCTGGAGACCGGGCACGTGCTGCCGCGGGCGCCGTGGGAGATGCATGCCAACTCGCGCGCCGCCCAGATGGCCCGCAACGATCCCCGTCCCTCCGGCTCGTGACCGGGCACCGTCAGCACCGTCACCGGAAAGCGGCAGCCAGCCGGCCTCTGCCGCACTGTCAGGAAGGAAGTAGTCACCACCATGATCTCGCAGCTCACCATCGCGCCGTCGGTGGACGTCGGCGTGCTTGTCCGCCGTCCGCCGCACGACGTTTTCGAGGCCCTGGCCGATCCGTCGATCACGACCAGGTTCTGGTACACCAAGAGCACCGGGCGAATGGCCAAGGGTGCCGAACTCACCTGGAAATGGGAGATGTATGGCGCCTTGGGGAAGGTATGGGTCGAGGAGGCCCAGCCCGGACGGCGCATCCGCTTTTCCTGGGAGGGGTACGACCCCGCGCATCCCACCACGGTCGAGTTCCAGTTCATCCCGCATGAAAACGACACGACTTACGTGCGCATCACCGAGACCGGGTTTACCGGAGACGCCGACACCCAAGTCAGCCGGGCACTGGAGTCCACCGCCGGGTTTACCTTCCTGCTCAGCTCGCTGAAGGCCGCGCTTGAGCACGACATAACCCTGCGGGTGACCATGGACGCGCATCCACCGAACCTTCAGCCACCAGGCTTGGATGACCAGCGGGCCGCCAGGCATTGAGCGCGCGCCGGGCGCCGGCAAGCCTGACATTCTCCCTTCAACGTTCTCGCTAGGCCGGTGTCAGCCGGCGGGCGCGCAGGGCCTCGTAGTAGGGGAGGTGGCGGCGCAAATATCGTGCGGCCAGGGCGTTGGGCACCGCCGCTGACGCCGGGGTCAGCGGGGGCACCGGGGGCACTGGGCCGAGGCCCGTGCTCGCGGCCACCGTTTCGTGCCAGCGGCGCGACGGCTGCCATTCGGGCCGGTGGGCCGGCTCCCACGACAGCGCATCCCGGACGAACGGAATCCCGACGGCGGCGCAGTACGCCCGCACCGTCCCCTCCGGATCCCGCGCCAAGTCGGCCGCATCGACCACGACGGGCTGGCGGCCGACATGGCCGGCGCGTTCCGCCACAGTCGTGTAGATCTCGTGCAGCAACTCGAAGCCGATCCTCTCGACGGCCGCATCCGGCTCGATCCTCAGGTACGACGGGATCGTCTCCCGCGGATCCCTGATCAGGAACGTATGGGTTACGCCGCTCAAGAATTCCGGCATCGTCACGAACTCCGGGTACCGGACGCCCGTCGTCTCCTTCGCGAAAACCTGCCCGGGAAGTTCCAGCAGCGCCCTGATCACATCCGGCCCCGACGTGGCCCGGATGCCTCCGACATCGGCGTGGCCGTGCATCATCAGGTACGAGAACGGCTCGTGCACGACGGTGAAATCACCGCGCTCGGCCATCATCCGGAAGAACGCGGTCGACCGGCCGCGCGGCGCGCTCCACATCATCAGGCGCATCGGGCCTCCTCCGGGAACACGGGCCTCCTCCAGGACGCACGCCACGGGAACAGCAAAGGCGCCATCGCCGCACCCGGCAATGTACGTAACGCGACCAGCGGGTACACCATAGCGACACCTTCGGCGCCAGCGCGTACACGATCCCGCAGCAGCAGGGGTCCCAACGCGTACACGCCCAGAACCGTGCTGCTCGGTGGCGGCGGGTCAGGTTCCGGCGCGGAGGGAGCGCCCGCCTAACAAGCCTGGTAACCCTTAACAAGGAACCTTCTTATTAAGGGTTACACGGCAACCCTTAATAAGGCTACTGGCCGTCGCGGGGTCGCCGGCCGACTCGGCTCCGAGATTCGGGTATCGCCAGCCGGGCTGGCGAGCTGGCGTTCCAGGTCGGTGAACGCGTTGATGATGTCCCTGGCTTCGAAGGCGCGGTTCCGCTTGCCAATGCTTACCTGGGCGAGGACGCCGGCGTCCACGAGCCTGGATACCGCCTCGTTGGCCTGCGGGAAGCTACGGTCGATGAGGTCCACCACACCGTTGACCGTGACCAGCGGCGCCCCGGGGAGCGCCCTCAGCAGCAGGTCGGTCGCGGATCCGCCGCGCACGCGCCCGAGCACCGTACGCCAGTGGCCCTCGATTTCCCGGACCCGTTCTTCGAAGAAGGTCGCGTCCTCGACCGCGCGGATACACGCGCCGGCGAAGTTCCCGATCCATAGGTTCAGGCCCGCACGGGCTTCCTCGCCGACCGCCGCCCCCCTGTACTGCATGGCCTTCAGACCGGCTACGTAGTCCTTCGCCCACGTGGCGAGCACCAGGGAAATCGGCGGGAGCACTCGGGAAGTGAGCCCGCGCCGGCGCAGGACGAGATGGATCAGGCCGCGACCGGTCCGGCCGTTGCCATCGGCGAACGGGTGGACGATCTCGAACTGGGCGTGCGCGAGCGCGGCCTGGGCAACCGCGGGGAGCGAGTCCTCGTTGCAGAACGCGCACAAGTCATCGAGCAGGCCCGGCACGAACTCTGGCGGCGGGGGGACGAACTCCGCCGCACAGGGGTTGTACTCGCTGCCGCCGATCCAGTTCTGCCGGTCCCTGACCTTTCCCGCCCGCGCCGCATGCCGGGCGCTGGTCATGAGCCGACGATGGAACCTCACAAGAGTGCCGACGGTGATCTCATCCCCGGGGCCAACATCCCGGACAGCCCCGTTCATCGCGTCGATGTTGCCGAGGACTTCTTCCGCCGTCACGTCGGCGGCCCGTTCCCCCAGCATTTTCGCGGCCTCCACGCGCAGGAGCTTCCGCGCTCCGATTTCCAGGCCTTCAATCCGGGAGGACGCGACCGACTCGGCCCGCAGCAAGAGCCTGGCGAGAGCCTCCGTGTCGGCGAGGGCCGATGCTTCTGCTTCCATCCGCGCCATCGCGGCCTCCGCCGCCGCGACGTCGGCGGCCACATCCCCTTCCAGGACGATGCTCCGGCCCGTCAGCCGGTCCGGGACATACGCCTCGTACTCGCATGGCTCCCGTCCGCGCCGGGAGGGCGCACTGGGATTGCCCGGCCACCGGCCCCGGATAACCCTTGACATGACTCCTCCTTATTAAGGTTTATAGCACAACCCTTAATAAGAAACGGGGATTCGCTAATCGCCTCGCCCTTTACGAGGGGGCTGGCGCGCCTCCGTACAGCTCGCCGACTCCGATGAGAAGGACGCCGTCGTCGTCGGCCGCGAGTTCACGCAGCCCGTCGGTGAATCCGGCGCCGCTGAAGCACATCAGCTTGGTCTGGCGCGTGCCGTACCTGCCGTGAGCGCCCAGCAGGCTCTTGATGCGGCGCAGCCGTTCTAGGTGGCGGGAGCCCATGACCTCGCCCCATTTGGCTTCTCCTATCGCCAGCAGCGGCGCCGCGTCGCATCCGCTGTCCGGGATCCCGGTCACGACGACATCGACCTCATGGGCGGTCTTACGGGGCGCGTCGTTGATCGTTCCCCGGCCGACGCTGGCGGGGATCCCGCCCAGGCGGCCCGGGTCAGCGTGGCTGAGGACCCACGCGCGGCAGACCTGCTCGAAATGCGGGCCGAGTACCTTCGTGGAGAAGCGCTCGCCGCTGGCTCGCCACACGCGAGTCGCGTTGCCAGGACGCTCAAGCTGGGACCAGGCCGGGCGCATGACCGCGTGGTAGAAAGTGATCAAGGGCTCCGCGATGCGGTAGGTCGAGCGGTTATCGCGGAACATGTCCGCCTCGCGCGTGATCAGCCCCGCACCCTCCAGCACGTTGATCGGGTGCGCGATGTCCGTGGCCTTCCGTCCCACATAGTTCGCGATCCCGCCGCGGGTGGCGTGGCCTTCGGCGACGGCGGCCAGCACCGAATGGTACAGGGCGCCGTCGCGCATATCGGGTTCCTCCGCGAGCAGGTAGCGGCCCTCGCGGAATAGCGGGGTTTCCGGGTTCAGGACGGTCCGGATCACCCACGCGTCGAAGTCATCGGGGCCGTTCGGCGTGTCGCCGCGGATGAACTCCCGGCGGTAGGCGGGGGTGCCCCCGACGATCGCGTTCACCTTAACCGCCAGCCGGGGATCGGTAATACCCCAGAACCGCGCGGCCAGCTGGTGGTCCAGCGGCGGGACGACAAGTTCCAGGCCCGCTCTCCCCCGGAGCGGGGCGGTTCCGGTAAGCAGCCTTCCCATCACCGAGAACGCGGAGCCGCACAGCAGCAGGCGCGCACGGGTGCCCGTCCGGGCGGACCCGAACGGGCGAAGTGCCTGCTGTATGACGGACGGCAACTCGGGAACCGCCTTCACCAGGTACGGGAACTCGTCCAGCACGACCGGCGCGGGCCGGTGCCGGCCGAGATCCAGCAGGGCGCTCACCGCCTCCGCCCAGTCCGCGAAGTGAAACGGGCTCACGGGCGACAGGTGGTCGGTGAGCGCACTGCTCACGCGCGCGAGCGATTCGGTGTCGGTCGCCTCAGTGGCGCCGAAGTAAAAGCCGTCCGCCGCCTGGCACGCCGCCTCAAGGAGGTAGGTCTTCCCCTGGCGCCTGCGTCCTGACACGACGCCGAGCGTCGCGCCGGGCTCGTCATCTGAGATGAACCTGTCCAGGGCGGACCACTCGAAGTCACGGTCGAACACCTCGCGTGGCTTCTTCACTACCATGGCCTTCCTTATAGGAGTGTAGTTCTAAGAACTATACCTCTATAAGCAAAGGGCGGCGAGGGGAAACCAGCAAAGGCTGATCAGGCTTCGGTGCGGAGGCGTCGGGGACAGCGTGACGGCCAGCCCGGATCCGGTCAGCCGCCGAGGGCGTGGACCTCGGGCAGGATCTCGGCGAGCGCGTCCAGCGACTCCTCCGTCCAGGGGCCGCGCCGCCCGACGAGCACGTGGTCGAAGCCGAGTTCCGCCAGCTCGCGCAGTCGCCCGAGCAGGTTGTCGAGCCCCTTGCCGATGTCGTCGCCGAGGTCGGCGCTGGTGTTGACGGTTTTCTCGATCCGCGAGTAATCGCGGCCCTCCGCGTCGCAGTGCGCGCGGAGAACGTCGAGCTTTCGCCGCAGGTCGCCGCCGAGCGGGCTGTCCGGCGCGTCCAGCAGATGGCAGGCATCGGCGTACCTGGCGACCAGACGAAGCGTCTTCTTCTCGCCGCCGCCGGCCACGAGGATCGGCGGGTTGGGGCGCTGCACCGAGTTCGGCGAGTTCAGCGGGCGCACGAACTGGTAGTGCTTCCCTTCGAAGGGAACCTCGTCCTCGCCCCACATCCGGTGAGCCACCTGCAGCAGTTCCTCGAGCATCTCGAACCGGCCGGCGAGGGAGGGAAACGGGATGCCAAGGCCCTCGGCCTCCCAGGAGGTGCCGGGCCCAGTCGGCTCGATGTTCCATGGCGCGCCCGCGCCGACGCCGAGGTACATCCGGCCGCCGCTCAGCACGTCGAGGGTGGTGACGGTCTTGAGCAGAACGCCCGGGTGCCGGTAGGCGACGGACGTGACCAGGGTCCCGAGCCTGATGCGCCTCGTCTGCCCGGCCAGCACACCGAGGGTCGCGTACGCCTCGGGCATCGGCGATTCCGGCGGTTGCCCGGTCCTCCCGATCTGGAAGAAATGATCCATCACCCACAGGCTGTCGAAGCCCCCCTCGTCGGCCTGGCGGGCAAGGTCGGTGATCTTCGCGCCGAGCTCGGTGACGGGCACGGGCCAGGAGAAGTCGGTTAGTCCTATCCCTAGCTTCATCGCGTAGGCTCCTCAGGTAGTTAGCCGGGTAATGAATAATATTAGCCGGCTAACGAATGGCGCGGCAAGTGCTCCTGGCGCTCGCACGCGTACGCTTGGCATGCCATGCCCGATTCAGCCATACCCGATTCAGCCGGCCAGCCAGGATCCGCCGGCCAGGACGCCGACGCACCCGGCCGCGAGGAACACGCGGCGGACGGTCAGCCGACCGACTTCCAGACCGCGTTCTGGTCCGCTAAGCACGCCCTGGCCCTCGCAACGGCCGCCGCGTTCGCCCGCCACGGCGTGCACGAGGGCCAGCAGTTCGTGCTGCGTTGCCTATGGCGGGAGGACGGACTGTCGCCCGGCGAGATCGCGCGCCGCCTCGGGCTGGCGACCCCCACCGTGACCCGGGCGGCCACCCGGATGGAAGCCGCCGGGCTACTGCGCCGACAGCCGCACCCGCACGATCGCCGCATGATCCGGCTGCGGCTCACCGACCGCGGACGTGCCCTGGAGAAGGACGTGGACGCGGAGATCACCCGGGTGACCGAACGCGCCCTGACCGGCCTGTCCCCCGCGGACCGTGACTCCCTCATCCGCTCCCTGCGGACGATCCACCGAAACCTGTCGGTCGGCTAAAGGAGCCCCTGATTGTGGAGTTTTCTTGCACTATAAGTGCTAGAAAACTCCACAATGCGTCCGATGCCGCGCGATCACGCGGGCGGGACACTCCGCAAAACGGATATATCGCCTATCGCACACCGGGAAGCGCCGGGAAGCGCTGCCTATCCATGCGGTCAAGGAGGAAGGGTCAGTAAGGCTGGTCAGGATTCGGCGCGGAGGGTGTCGAGGGCGCGGGCGAGGTCGTCGGGGTACTTGCTCTCGAAGGAGACTTCGCGGCCGCCGGCGGGGTGGGCGAACGACAGCCGGACCGCGTGCAGCCACTGCCGGGTCAGGCCCAGTTTCTTGGCGAGCACCGGGTCGGCGCCATACAGGAAGTCGCCGCAGCACGGGTGGCGCAGCGCGGCCATGTGGACGCGGATCTGGTGCGTGCGGCCGGTCTCCAGCTTCACCTCCACCAGGCTCGCGGCGCGGAACGCCTCCAGGGTGTCGTAGTGCGTCACGCTCGGGCGGCCGTCCGCCACGACCGCGAACCGGCCGTCGCCCGACGGGTGCCGGCCGATCGGCGCGTCGACCGTGCCGCGCAGCGGGTCCGGGTGGCCCTGCACCAGGGCGTGGTAGGCCTTGCCGACGGTCCGGTCGCGGAACGCCTGCTTGAGCGCGCTGTAGGCGCGCTCGCTCTTGGCAACCACCATCACGCCCGTGGTGTTGGCGTCGAGCCGGTGCACGATGCCCTGGCGCTCGGCGGCACCGCTGGTCGCTACGGCGTGCCCGGCCGCCAGCAGCCCGCCGAGCACGGTCGGGCCGGTCCAGCCGGGCGTGGGATGGGCGGCCACGCCGCGCGGCTTGTCCACCACGACGATGTCGTCGTCCTCGCCGAGGATCTCCATGCCGGGAACCGGCAGCTCGTCGATGACGGGGGCGGGCGGCGGGGGCAGCGTGACGGCCAGCGGAGAGCCGGCCAGCACCCGGTCGGACTTGGCGCCCGGCTGGCCGTCGACCAGGACGTTCCCCTCGCCGATGAGCTCGGCGGCCCTGGACCGGGACAGCCCGAACAACCGGGCTAGCGCCGCGTCCAGCCGCTCCCCGTCCAGGCCCTCGGGGACGATGACGAACCTCTCCCCCGCGCTCACCGGTCCGCGTCCACCGCTGGCGGCTCACGCGACTCAGCTGGTTCAACCGACTCAGCCGGCTCAAAGGACATACCGGATATATCCGGAACGGGGGGCGCGCTTTCTGCGCCCGCCGTTCCGGATGGAGGGCCGCCGACGTCGGACGCGGGGTCCGCGGGGTCGGACGCGGGGTCCGCGGGGTCTCGCGCGGCGTCGGCATCGCCCGTGGCGCGGTCGCCGCGGGTGCCGTCCATGTGGTAGCCGAGCAGCGCCAGCAGGACGGTCAGGATGCCGCCGCAGACGATCGCCGAGTCGGCCAGGTTGAATACCGGCCAGTACCGGGTCACCTCGATGAAGTCCACGACGTCGCCGCGGAACAGGCCCGGTGACCGGAAGATCCGGTCGACCAGGTTGCCGCAGGCACCGCCGAGCAGTAGCCCGAACGTGACCGCCCACACCGTGCTTCGCAGCTTCCGCGCGGTGCGCACGATGTAGCCCACCACGATGACGGCGATGGCGGTGAACAGGATCGTGTCGCCGGCGCCGATGCTGAACGCCGCACCGGAATTCCGCAGCAGGTTCAGCTCCAGGACATCGCCGAGCACGTGCACCGGTTCCCCGGGCCGCAGGTGCGCGACCACGAGGGCCTTGGTGAGGATGTCGGCGGCCAGGACGAGGACGGCGACGCCGACGAGAACCCCGATCCTCCGGCCCACCGCGGGCAGCCGCGGATTCCCGTTCCCGGCGGAACCTCCCTCAGTCCCGGCCGGCTCAGCCCCGGTGTTCAGCGGCGCTCCTGGCGCTGCTTGCACTCCACGCACAGGGTCGCCCGCGGGAACGCCTGGAGGCGCGCCTTCCCTATCGGCTTGCCGCACGATTCGCACACCCCATATGTTCCCGCCTCGATGAGCGCCAGTGCGTGCTCGGTCTGCTCAAGCAGCTCACGGGCGTTCCGGGTGAGCGCGAGGTCGTGCTCGCGCTGCGTCACCTTGCTGCTCGCGTCGGCCTCGTCGTCCCCGGCCGCGACGACCGAGTCACCCATGCGCTCGGCGATATCGGACTCCGCCTGCCCGATCTCCGAGCGCAGCGTCGCCGCCTCGCCTTCGAGCTCGGCGCGCACCTGCTCGACCTCGGCTTCGGTCCACGGATCCTCGCCTGGCCGCACGGGAAGACCAGCGGCGCGCGACTGTGGCGCAGCGGTCATATGACCCCACCCTTATGCCTCGTCAATGGGACAGAGAACGCAGGATACGACCCGGCAGCCCCGGTAGCAAACGGGCCATGTTACCTGGTTATCCTGATGGTGCGTAGACGGGGACGCGAAACGACAGACGAGGCAAACCCGGAATGTCGGATTTGGGCGCTGAGCAGGGGGCGGTCGCGGGAAGCACCGCGCACGAGCCGAAGGGCACCAGCCCGGAGGCGAGGGCGGAAAGCCCCGAGCACGAGCCGAAGGGCGCCAGTGCGGGAAGCGCCGCCATGCCCGCACTGCCCGGGCGGCCGGACTTCCCGGCCATCGAGCATGAGATGCTCGCCCGCTGGAGCCGCGAGCGGACCTTCGAGCGGTCCCTGGAGCAGACCGCCGACGGGCCGCGCTGGACCTTCTACGAGGGACCGCCCACCGCCAACGGGATGCCCGGCATCCACCACGTCGAGGCCCGCGTCTTCAAGGACCTCTTCCCCCGCTACAAGACCATGCGGGGCCACCATGTCCCCCGCAAGGCCGGCTGGGACTGCCACGGGCTCCCGGTGGAGGTCGCCGTCGAGAAGGAGCTCGGGCTGTCCGGCAAGAAGGACATCGAGGCCTACGGCGTCGCGGAGTTCAACGCCCGCTGCCGCGAGTCCGTGCTCCGCCACGTGGACGCGTTCGCCGCCATCACCCAGCGAATGGGCTACTGGACCGACCTGCCCGGCGCCTACCGCACCATGGACCCCTCGTATGTCGAGTCGGTCTGGTGGGCGCTCAAGACCATCCACGACAAGGGCCTGCTGGTCCGCGACACGAGGATCAGCCCGTACTGCCCGCGCTGCGGCACGCCGTTGTCGGACCACGAGATGAGCCAGCCGGACGCCTACCGGGAAGTAACGGATCCCTCGGTGACCGTGAGGTTCCGGGTCGTCTCGGCGCCGGCGGCCTCCGGCCGGCACCTGGCCGGCGCCGACCTGCTCGTCTGGACCACCACGCCGTGGACGCTAACCGCCAACGCCGCCGTCGCCGCCAACCCCCAGGCCCGGTACGTGATCGCGAGGAAAACGGGGGACGGGGACCGGGCGGTCGTCGCCGAGTCGCTGTGCGCGCGGGTGCTGGGCGAGGGATGGCGCGTCCTTGACACCATCAGGGGGAAAGACCTGATCGGGGCGAGATACCTCCATCCGTTCGGTATGGAAGGGGTGGACGACCCGCGCCCGGTGATCGCCGGCACCTTCGTGACCACGGATGACGGCACCGGCCTCGTGCACATCGCGCCCGCGTTCGGCGCCGACGACATGGCGGCCGGGCGGGCGCACGGGCTGCCGGCCGTCAACCCGGTGCGGCCGGACGGGCGGTTCGGCGACGAGGTGCCCCTGGTCGGCGGGGCGTTCTTCAAGGACGCCGACAAGCCAATCATCGACTACCTAACGGATTGTGGGCGACTGTTCGCGTTCCAGCCGCATGCCCATTCCTACCCGCACTGCTGGCGGTGCGGCACCGCGCTGCTGCATTGCGCGCTGCCGTCCTGGTACATCCGGACCACGGCGATCAAGGACCAGCTGCTCGCGGAGAACGAGAGGGTCAGGTGGCAGCCGCCCGCCGTCGCCCGCGGCCGGTACGGCGAATGGCTGCGCGACAACGTCGACTGGGCGCTGTCCCGCACCCGGTACTGGGGCACTCCGCTGCCGCTGTGGGAATGCCCGTCCGGGCACGTCACGTGCGTCGGATCGCTGGCCGAGCTGGGCGCGCTCGCGGGCCGGGATTTGTCGGGGCTCGACCCGCACCGTCCGTTCGTGGACGAGATCGGGATCGGATGCCCGTCGTGCGGGGCTCCCGCGTCGCGAGTGCCCGAGGTGATCGACGTGTGGTTCGACTCCGGGTCCATGCCGTTCGCGCAGTGGGGCGCGCCGCTGCGCGGGACCGACTCCTTCACCGGCGCCTACCCCGCGCAGTTCATCTGCGAGGCGACCGACCAGACCCGTGGCTGGTTCTACTCGCTGATGGCGGTGGGCACGCTGGTGTTCGGCCGGTCGGCGTACGAGAACGCGGTCTGCGTCGGCCTCGTGCTCGACGCCGACGGGCGCAAGATGTCCAAGCACCTCGGCAACGTCATCGAGCCGATGGGGCTGATGGATCGCCACGGCGCCGACGCGGTGCGGTGGTTCTTCGCCGCCTCCTCCTCGCCGTGGACGACGCGGCGGATCGGGCCGGGCGCGCTGGACGAGATCGCGCGGAAGATCCTGCTCACCTGGTGGAACACGGTCTCCTTCCTGGTGCTGCACGCGAACGCGTCGCCGGTCGCGTGGACCCCTGCCGCGTCCGCGTCCGCGCCTGACCCCGGATCCCGGCCACTGCTGGACCGGTGGCTGCTGTCCCAGACCCACGCGTGCGTGCGGGACGTGACCGCGTTTCTGGACGCGTTCGACACGGCCTCGGCCGGGCGGCGGCTGGCTTCCCTGATCGACGACGTGTCGAACTGGTACGTCCGCGGATCGCGGCGGCGGTTCACCGGCGGATGGGTGCCCTCGCCCCCGGCTGGCGGCGCCGGGACTGACGAGGCCGGGGCTGACGGCGCCGGAAGCGACGGGGCTTCGGCGTTCGCGACGCTGCACTCGGCGCTGGTGTCCCTGACGCAGATGATGGCGCCGTTCACCCCGTTCCTCGCCGACTACCTGTGGCGGGTGCTGCGTCCCGTCGATTCGCCCTCCTCGGTGCACCTGTCGGCGTGGCCGTCGTGGTCGGAGTCGCTGATCGATCCGGCCCTGCACCCCTGTTGACCTGGCGTCAACGGCACTTTGCTACGGCTACAGCCGTAGCAACGGCACTTTCACCCGGCCGCGAGGGTGGTGCTAGGTGGCGTCGAAGGAACTGGTGTCGGCCTGGCAGGCGGTGCACGGGGTGTACTTGGCCGCCTCGGCCCCGTCCAGCGTCATCTTCTCCAGGTCCTCTTCGTCCATGAACCGGATCAGGATGCAGCCCGGAGAGTGGTACCTGGGCACGCCGGGGATGACCACGACCTGCGTGTCGCCTGCGGCCTTGGGCCGCTTGGGCGCGGGGCTGGCTGGTGACGCTGGCCGGGCCGGAGACGAGGACTGGGCGCGAGCTCCAGGCTCGGCCGCGGGCGCGGGCTGGGCGGGTTCCGCTGGCTGGGGCGGCAGGTCCATGCGAGTGCCATCCGCACTGGACGGCGGTGCGGCAGCGCCCGGGTCCCGCGCGCCGGAATCCTTGGTGCCAGAGCCTCCCGGGCGGGCGGGCGGCAGGTCCGTGCGGGTGCCGTCCGCGCCGATGGGCTTCAGGTCCGTGCGGGTGTCGTCCGGCACGACGGGCGGCGTGTCCAGGCGAGTCTCGTGGACCTTCGCGCCTGGCCCCTCCGGCGTCCCGGTCTTCTCCGGCGCGCGCGCTTCCTCCGTTACCCCGGTCTTTTCAGGGGTGACGGTTCCCTTCGGGGCGACGGCCGGCTTGGATGCGCCCGGCGCCGGCGCGCCTGGCCGCTCCGGCGCGTCGACGCTAATCGCCTTCAGGTCGGAACGGGTCTCCGTGACGGCACGCCGCGAGGCGGCCGACGGCCCGGCGGTCCCGGGCGAGGCGCCCGCGGTAGTCGCGGCATCCTCGTGTCCCTCGTGAGCGGTCCCTCCGCGCGCGGCGGCGATGTCGCCGAGCGCCTCCGGAACCTCGTCCCCGCTCCCCGAAGCGTCCCCGCTCCCCGAAGCGCCACTCCCGGTCCCGCCGGTCCAGACCCCCGAGACGTTGCTGCCGACATCGGCGGGCGCGTGACCGTACTGGCCGGCGAAGGCGGACTGACCCGAAGACGCTCCCGTCGTGCCCCCCGCCCGCTGGCCGGTGATCGGCTGCCCCACGCCGATCGGTCGCGCGGGGGCATCGAACAGCTCGTCTCGCTTGAGCGCGACCCCGGCGGCGAGCACGATCAGCGCGGCTATGCTCAGGGCGATCGCCACGTACACCAGCGGCAGCTCGCTGGCGGCGATCCCGCCGACGAGAACCCCGACGGCGGCGACGACCAGCACTGCGCTGAACCGGATCACCCTGTCAATCTCCTCATGCGTCCGGGTACGCCGGAAATCATCGTCCCGCGGGCTGCTGGGTCAGCGTTCCCCTGGCCGGTAACCGCCCGCGTGCTCAGGGATAGCGTACTGGCTCGCGGTAGGCGCGGGCGCGGGTGCCGGGGACGGCCCCGTGCCGTTGTTGCCGTGCATGGAGGGCGGAGCGATGGCCGGTAGCTGCGGCGCGGCGGATGTCGATGACGGCGCCCCCGGAATCGCCGGGAACGTGCCGCTGTCGGTCACGCCCGCCTCCAGGTCGCGGAGCTGCCCCTCCAGGTACGCCTTCAGCCGGCTGCGGTACTCGCGCTCGAACGCGCGCAGGTCGTCAACCCGGCGCTCCAGCTCCTCGCGCTGCTGCACGAGCGAGCCCATGGCCTGGCGGTGCCGCTCCTGGGCGTCCCGCTCCAGGCTTTCGGCGCGTGCCCGCGCGTCGCCGGTGATCTGGTCAGCCTGGCGGCGCGCCTTGGTGAGCACGTCATCGGCTTCGCGGCGCGCACGGTTCAGCGTCTCGTCCGCCTCGCGGCGAGCGTCGGCAATCGCCTGGTCGGCCGTCTGCTGGGCCAGCGACAGCACCCGGGCGGCCGTGTCCATGTTGTTGCCGTCTTCCATCTGCGGGCCGCGCATCCCGCCCATCATCATGGGCTCGGGCTGCTGCGGGCGCAGGTCCTGCTGGGGCTCCGGCGGCCTCATGTCCGGCTTCGGCTCGGACAGCGGTGAACTCAATGCCGGGACGCCCGGCTTTCCCCCGCCCCGGAGAACCTCGGCGAGCTTCGAGCGAAGCTCCTCGTTCTCCTGGATCAGCCGGTCGAGCTCAGCCTCGACCTCGTCGAGGAAGGCATCAACCTCTTCCTCGTCGTAGCCGGGCCTGAGCCTGGTCGTACTGAACTGCTTGTTCCGCACATCCGCGGGCGTCAGCGGCATCTCGTCTCCTCGGC
>JAFMRC010000198.1 GCA_017354375.1 Nocardiopsaceae bacterium
CCGGAATCCCCCTCGCCATCCCCGAAAACCGATACACCATGCCGGAAAGGTTCAGGACACCCGCAAACCGGACCACCCGCGACACGCCCGAAACACGCAAATAAATAAACGACGAGTCCTACGCTCACTTATCCTCCACGCGAAGACATCCTGTCACGGCGTTGCCTGGCCCGGGCAGCCCCACGCCCCCGGGCATACCCCCGCAGAACGGGGCATGCACTCCGCCCCCGGCCCCGCACACCCCCGGCACCGGACCCCCGCCATCGCCCATCCCTGCCCCCGAAGGCACCCGGCCAGCCACCCGTGAACCAGCGGCATCCATCAGAAAACTAACGTGCCCGGGATTTTCGGGCGGAAAGGGAATACCGGCGGGCGAGGCGGGCAGCGGACGGCCAGTTACCTTATCGAGGAAGGACGGTGCCGCATGTCCCGCTACCCCACCGACTGGATCGAGGCAGGCGCGTGCCTGAACGCGGACCCGGACCTGTTCTTCCCCGTGGCGACCGGCGAGATGGGCTCCCGGCAGGCGGCCCAGGCCCAGCGGATATGCGAACGATGCCAGGTCCGGCGGGAATGCCTGGAGTACGCGATGGCCAACAGCCAGGTGCACGGCATCTGGGGCGGCACCACCCCGGAAGACCGCATCCGGCTCCGCCGCCAGCGTTCGGACCAGCGCCGCCGCGGCCGCAGGGGCAGGGAGCGGGTGAGCGCGGCATGAGGGCGGCCGATGTCCGGCTGTCGCGCCCGAGCAAGACGCTCTTCCCCGATGACGGCCTGACCAAGGGCGACCTGGTCGCCTACTACGAGCGGATGGCGCCGTGCCTGCTCGGCTACCTGCGCGGCCGGCCGCTGGTCATGGGGCGGTACCCGGATGGCATCGACGGGGAGGGCATCGTGCAGAAGAACGTGCCCCGGCACTTCCCCGGCTGGGTGCGCCGGGCAGAGATCGGCAAGCAGCACGGGACCGTGACTCATGTCATCTGCGACACCGAGGCGACGCTGGTGTACCTGGCGAACCAGGCGAGCATCGAACTGCACGTGTTCCTCAGCCGTCTCGGCGCACTCGAAGCACCCGAGGCGATCGTGTTCGACCTCGACCCCCCGGACCCCAGCGGGTTCGGCGACGCGTGCCGGAACGCGCTGCGGTTGCGGGGCCTGCTGGAAGACGAGCTGGGCCTGGTCGCGTACGTGAAGACCACCGGAGGCAAGGGCCTGCACGTCCACGTGCCGCTGCGCACCGACGACGACTTCGGCTCCGTCCGGGGCTTCGCGCGCGAGGCCGCCGACCTGCTGGCCGGCCGCTACCCCGACGAGCTCACCACCGAACAGCGCATCGATCAGCGCGGGCGGCGGCTGTACCTCGACGTGATGCGCAACGCCTACGCCCAGACCGTCATCGTCCCCTACGGTGTCCGCGCCCGGCCCGGCGCGCCCGTCGCCACCCCGATGCAGTGGGAGGAAGTAGAGAAGGACGGGCTCAGCCCCGGCGATTTCACGATCGGGACGGTCCCCGGCCGGCAGGAGCGGGAAGGCGACCCGTGGAAGGACATGGCCCGCCGCGGCCGTGGCCTGTCAGCTCCGCGACGAGCGCTCGCGCGTCTTCATTAGCAGCCATCCCGGCGACCGGCCGCCGCTGTGCATCCGGGTGAGGGCGTAGCCCCCGCGCAGCTTTCCGCCGTCCAGCCGCACCTTCAGGTGCCCGCGGCCGATCGCCTCTTCCACTCCCACCGGCTCGCCGTGGTCTTCGGTCAGGTTGCAGTAGGTGCCGGAGTCCCACACCTCGACATGCCCCGCGCCGTACTCACCCTCCGGGATCTCGCCTTCGAAGTCCGCGTATTCCAGCGGGTGGTCCTCGGTCGGGGTGGCCAGCCGCTTCTGTGATGGGTCATCGGGCGGGCCTTTGGGCACCGCCCACGATTTCAGCACTCCCTCAGCCTCAAGGCGGAAGTCGTAGTGCAGGCTGCTCGCGTCGTGCTTCTGCACGACGAACCGCGGCTCCTTCTGCTTGGCCTTATCTGGCTCATCCGGTCGGCGGGAGCCGGACCGCCGCCAGCGCGCGGAACCCGGCTCCCCGGTCTTCCGGAAATCTCGCTTGCCCCGGTAATCCGCTAGGCGGTCACGGTCACGGTCACGGTCACGGTCGCGATCACGGTCAGCCATGCGATCACGGTCAGCCATGCGGAACCTCCCTCACCACGTCACGCGGATCCTTGTCGTCGCGCAGTCCCTGGAAACGGGGATGGCGGAGCTGGCCGTCCCCGGTCCACTCGGTGAACGCGACCTGGCCGACGAGCCGCGGCTCCACCCAGTGCACGCCCCGCTGCCGGGGGAGGCGCCCCCGCGCGAAGGCGGGGCCGCCCCGTTCCATGGCTGAGAGCCGGTCGTGCAGGCGGCGCAGGGTCGCGGTATCGAATCCCGTCCCCACCTTTCCCGCGTACACCAGGTCGCCGCCGGAGTCGTAGTAGCCGAGCAGCAGCGCGCCGAAGCCGACCCGGGACCGCTGCGGGTCGGTGTAACCGCCGATCACCAGTTCCTGCGCGTTCTCGCACTTGAACTTGAGCCAGTCGCCGCTGCGGCCCCCCTCGTAGGGCGCGCAGGCCCGCTTGGCGATCACGCCCTCCCAGCCGTCGCGGCACGCCTGCTCCCAGTAGGCCTCGCCGCTCTCGTTACGGTGCTGGGTGAACCGGGTCTGGCCGCCGGAGAACGCCACGATCTCTCCGTCGGCGATCAGGTCGCCGTGTCGGCAGGACTCCAGCGCCTCCGCGATTTCCGGGAACGTGCTGGTGAGATCCTGCTGGTTGCGGCTCATCAGCTGGACGCCGCGGCGCCCGGCGAAGGCCAGGCAGCGCTCCCCGTCGAGCTTGCGCTCGTAGATCCAGCCGGGATCGGAGAAGCGCTGGTGGGTGAGCGTGGCCAGCTGCGGGTCCGCCCACTCTGGCATAGGACATTCCCCCTTCCGGGCTCAGCTACCGAAAGACGGCCGGGGCAAACATGGTCAGCGCGTAGTGCTGGTGCCGGCCAGCCGCCGGGGCAGCCCGAGGGCGCACAGCAGGGCCGCGGCGATGAAGCACAGGTTCACCACCAGCGCCGCCTGGGCCGAGTGCACCAGCACCGGCATCGCGTGCGCCTCCGACCCGCCGCCCGAGCCGCCGCTGGATCCGCCTCCGGATCCGCTGAACAGCGCCGTGCCGCAGGCGGCGATCCCGATCGCCGCGCCCAGCCGCTGGGCCGTGATCAGCGCGCCGCCCGCCGTCCCGGCCTGCTCGCGCGGGACAGCCGACAGCGTGAAGTCCTGGTTCGGGGCGATCGCCAGGCCGTTGCCCACGCCCGCCAGCAGCAGCGGCCCGGCCAGCGTCCAGTACCCGGGGCGGTCACCGGAGCCGATCAGCACTCCCAGCATCAGTCCCTGCCCGGCCATCATCGCGCCGATCCCCGCCATCACCGTCGCCCGGCCGAACCGGCGGGAGAACCGGAAGCTGTTCGAGGCGGTGGCCAGCGCGCCGGCCGCGAACGGCAGCACCAGCAGGCCCGTTTCCATCGCGCTGCGGCCCAGGCCCTCCTGCCACATGATCGACAGGATGAAGAACAGGCTGGTGAACCCGGCGAAGTAGGCCATCGCGAGCAGCTGCCCCATGCCGAAGGAGCCGCGGCGCCGCAACAGGTCCACCTGCACCACCGGCTCGCCGCCGCGACGGGACAGCCGGGCTTCCCACCCCGCCAGGGCCGCGGCGGTCGGCGCCGCGAGGGCCAGCAGCAGCCAGCTCCAGGCCGGCCAGCCAGCGACCCGGCCCTCCACCAGGGGAACCAGGATCAGCAGCAGCACGACGGCGAGCAGCAGGTTCCCCAGCGGGTCCATGCGGTGCCGCTCCGGGGCGTGCCGCGCGGGCAGCAGCCACGCGGCGACCGGCAGGACGACGATGCCGATGAACAGGTTGACGAGGAAGACCCAGCGCCATCCCTCGCCCAGGCCGGCCAGCTCGATGATCAGGCCGCCGAGCAGCGGGCCAGCCGCCGTCGACAGGCCGACGATCCCGCCCAGGAAGCCGAACGCGCGGCTGCGGTCCCGCCCGGTGAACAGCCGCTGGATGATCGCGCTGATCGCCGGGTAGTAGATGCCGGCGCCGAGGCCCTGCACCAGGCGGGCGGCGATGAGCTCGGCCGGGCCGGAGGACAGGCCGCACCAGACGCTCGCGGCCGTGAAGACGGCCAGCCCGGTCAGGAACAGCCGCTTGTACCCCCATCGGTCGCCGATGCGCCCGGCCGGCACCAGGACCAGGCCGAACGTCAGCGCGTACCCGGAGACCACCCATTCCAGGGCGTCGGAGGTCGCGTGCGCTCCCTGCTCGATGCTGGGCAGCGCCACGTTCACGATCGTGGTGTCCAGCACGGCCATCAGGGAGCCGGTCAGCACGATGGCCAGGATCCGCCATTCCCGCTTTCCCGAGCCTTGCCCGGCCCGTCGTTCGGATACGCGTCCGTGTCCCGCCTGCTGTCCCGTCTCAGCCATGACCCGCGGCTTCCCGGGCGGCGCGGGCGCAAACGGTTTCGGGGGTGCTGGCGCGGGTAGCCGGCGGTCGGCAATCGAGACACGCGCTTCGGGAGGGACACCAGATGAAGGCTGTCGTCTACAAGGACGCCTACAGCGTCGCCGTCGAAGAGGTGGCCGACCCCGCGATCACCGATCCGCGGGACGCGATCATCAAGGTCACCACGACCAACATCTGCGGCAGCGACCTGCACATGTACGAGGGCCGGACCAACGTCGAGCGGGGCAAGGTCCTCGGCCACGAGAACATGGGCGTGGTCGCGGAAACCGGCCCGGCGGTGGAGAACTTCCGGGCAGGGGACCGGGTGTCGGTGCCGTTCAACGTGGCCTGCGGCACCTGCCGCAACTGCGTGGACGGCTGGACGTCGTTCTGCCTGCGGACCAACCCGACCGAAGGGGTGGACGGCGGCGCCTACGGCTACGCCTCGATGGGTCCGTGGGACGGCGGCCAGGCCGAGTACCTGAAGGTGCCGTACGCGGACTTCAACCTGCTGAAGCTGCCGCAGGGCACCACCCACGAGGCCGACTTCACCATGCTGTCGGACATCTTCCCGACGGCCTACTTCGGCACCGACCTGGCGAAGGTGAGCCCCGGGGACACCGTCGCCGTGTACGGCTCGGGGCCGGTCGGCCTGCTGGCCGTGCACAGCGCCTACCTGCGCGGCGCCGCGCGGGTCTTCGCCATCGACATGCACCCCGACCGGCTCCGCATCGCCGGGGAATTCGGCGGGACGCCGGTCAACATCGCCGACGGCGACCCGGCGGAGCAGGTCATCGAGGCCACCGGCGGCATCGGCGCCGACTGCGGGGTCGAGGCCGTCGGCTACCAGGCCCACGAGCCGTCGGGGCAGGAACGCCCCGAGCTCGTGATGGACTGGCTGGTCCGGAGCGTCCGGGCCACCGGCCGGCTCGGCGTGGTCGGCGTCTACCTGCCGACCGATCCGGGTGCGGCCACCAAGGCGGCCCAGGACGGCCGGATCGGCTTCGACTACGGCCGGCTCTTCCAGAAGGGCCAGCAGATCGGGACCGGCCAGTGCCCGGTCAAGCGGTATAACGAGCGCCTGCGCGACCTGATCATCGCCGGGCGTGCCACCCCGTCGAAGATCGTCTCCCACGAGCTGCCGTTGTCGGATGCGCCGGGCGCCTACGACAAGTTCGACAAGCGGGTGGACGGGTTCACCAAGGTGCTCCTGCACCCGGCCGCGTGAGGAATCCACGTCGGCGGCAGATCACGCGCGGGGCCCGACGGGCCCCGCGCACGGGCCGGATCACGATCACCGCTCACGGCGTGCCGAGCAGGTTGAGGATGTCGTCGGCGTGCTCTTCCTCCTCCGCCAGGATGTCCTCCATCATCCGGCGGGTGGTGACGTCGTCGTTCCCGAGCCAGCGGATGATTTCCTGGTAGATCTCGATCACGATCCGCTCGGCGGCCAGGTTCTCCCGGAGCATGCCCGTCAGGTCCTCATCGGCGAAGGTCTCGTAGGTCGTGTGCGCGCGCTGGACGATGGTGGCCGGGTCGAAGTCGGGATCGCCGCCGAGCTGGCTGATCCGCTCGGCTGCCCGCATGGCGTGGTCGCGCTCTTCGTCGGCGTGCTCGGTGAACTCCGCCGACACCTGGGCGCGGTTCACGCCCCTCGCGGAGATGGCGTGCCGGGCGTACCGCATCCAGCACACGATCTCGGTGGCGAGGACCTCATTGAGGACCGAGATCACTTTCCCGGAATCCTTGTGGTAGCTGCTGGTGATCGGGCCCTCGGACATCTTCGCCCGGGCCCGTTCGCGAATGGCCGCAACGTCCGCCCTGAAATCGCTGCCTGGCATGGGCCAGTACCTCCTTCTCGCTGGACTGACCCAGCGGGCTACCCCCCAGGCGGTGTTTCACACGTCGGCGATCACCGGCCGGCATGCCCGGGCCACGTCCGGGTAGCCACCCCGGCGACCAGCCAGGAAAGGGCGATGAGGAGGCGGCATGACAGCCAGCCAGCTGGAACGGGACCTGGCCGCGCGGGTGGACGGCGAGGTGCGATTCGACCCCGGGACGCGGGGCGCGTACTCGACCGACGCGTCGAACTTCCGCCAGGTTCCCGTCGGGGTCGTGCTGCCCCGGGCCGTCGATGCCGGGGCCGACGCCGTGGCGGTGTGCCGCTCCCACGGCGCCAGCGTCCTGTCCCGCGGCGGCGGGACGAGCCTGGCGGGCCAGTGCACCAACTCCGGCGTGGTGATCGACTGGTCGAAGTACTGCCACCGGATCCTGGACACAGACCCGGGCGGCCGGACCTGCACGGTGGAGCCGGGCATCGTGCTGGACGTGCTCAACCAGCGGCTGAAGCCGCACGGCCTGCGGTTCGGCCCCGAGCCCGCGACCCATCCGAACTGCACGATCGGCGGGATGATCGGCAACAACTCCTGCGGCGCCACCGCGCAGCGCACCGGGAAGGTCGTCGACAACATCGAGGCCCTGGAGGTGCTGCTGTACGACGGCACCCGGTTCTGGTGCGGCCGGACCGGCGACGACGAGTACCGCCAGATCGAGCGGCGCGGCGATAGCCGGGCCCAGGTCTACCGGAGCCTGCGTCATCTCGGCGACGCCTACCGCAACCAGATAAAAGAGAAATATCCGGATATCCCGCGCCGGGTATCCGGGTACAACCTTGACTCGCTCCTGGACGAGCACGGCTTCGACGTCGCCGGCCTGCTCGTCGGCAGCGAGTCCACCCTGGTCACCGTCCTGAGGGCGAAGCTGAAACTCGTCGGAGTCCAGGAATGCCGCTCCCTGGTCGTGCTCGGCTATCCCAGCGTCGACCGGGCCGCGGACGCGGTGCCGTCGATCCTCCCCCATCAGCCCGTCGCCCTGGAGGGCCTGGACCACCGGCTGATCCGCGACGAGCAGATCAAGCACATGAACCCCCGTGCCCTGGAGGAACTGCCCGAGGGCACCGCCTTCCTCATGGTCCAGTTCGGCGGCGACACCCAGGAGGAGGTGGACGACGCCGGCCGGAACATGCTCGACGACCTGCACGAGACCGAGCACGAGCCGACTGTCTCCTTCTACGACGACCCGGCCCGGGAGGACGAACTGTGGGCCGTCCGTGAGGCCGGGCTCGCCGCGACCGCCCACGTGCCGGGCCGCCCCGACACCTTCGAGGGCTGGGAGGACTCCGCCGTCCACCCGGACCGGCTCGGCGACTACCTGCGGGACCTGTTGCGCCTGTACGACGAGTTCGGCTACGCCAGCGAGGACATGCCCGCCCTGTACGGGCACTTCGGGCAGGGCTGCGTCCATACCCGCATCCCGTTCGACCTCTACAGCACCGAGGGGGTGGCCACCTACCGCAGGTTCATGGAACGAGCCGCCGCCCTCGTGGCCTCCTACGGCGGCTCCCTGTCCGGCGAGCACGGCGACGGCCAGTCCCGCGGCGAGCTCCTCACCACGATGTTCGGCGACGACCTCGTACGCGCATTCGAAGAGCTGAAGGCGATCTTCGACCCCGGCGACCGGATGAACCCCGGCAAGGTCGTCCACCCGGCCAAGCTGGACGAGCACCTGCGGCTCGGCGGCCACTGGGCACCGCGCGCCCCGGCCGGCACGTACTTCCGGTTCCCCGACGACGGCGGGTCGTTCACGCAGGCCGCTAACCGGTGCGTGGGCGTCGGCAAGTGCCGGCAGCACTCGCACTCCGGTGGCGCCGTCATGTGCCCGTCCTACCAGGTCACGCGGGAGGAAGAGCACTCCACCCGGGGCCGGGCCCGGCTGCTGTTCGAGATGCTGGACGGCCACGGGGACTCGCCGGTGACCGGCGGCTGGCGCAGCGACGCCGTCCGCGATGCCCTCGACCTGTGCCTGGCCTGCAAGGGCTGCAAGACCGACTGCCCGGCCAACGTCGACATGGCGACCTACAAGGCCGAGTTCCTCGCCCACCACTGGAAGGGCCGGCCCTGGCGGAGGCCGCGGTCGGACCTCGCGCTGGGCTGGCTCCCGGCCACCGCGCGGCTGGTGTCCCGGCTGCGCCTGGGCGGACTGGTCAACACCGCCGCCGGCGTCCCCGCCCTCCGGCGGCTGGCGGTGGCCGCGGGCGGGCTGGCCGACCGCGACCTTCCTCGGTTCGCCCACCAGACCCTGCGCGACTGGTATGCGCGGCGGGGCCCGCGCGGCGACGGCCGCCGCGGCGCCGTGGTGCTGTGGCCCGACACGTTCACCAACTACTTCAGCCCGGAGGCGGGCCAGGCCGCGATCCGGGTCCTGGAGGAGGCCGGCTGGCGGCCTATTATCCCGAACGGATCATTGTGCTGTGGTCTTACCTGGGTCTCCACCGGCCAGCTGAAGACTGCCCGCAGGATCCTGTCCCGGACGGTGGAGGCCCTGGCCCCGCACGTGCGCGACGGCGGCTACGTGGTGGGCCTCGAACCGAGCTGCACGGCAGTATTCCGCGGCGACGCCCCGGAGATGTTCCCCGACGACCAGGACGTGGCGCGCCTGCGCGACCACACCGTCACCCTGGCCGAGCTGCTGACGCGGCACACCCCCGGCTGGGAACCGCCGGAGCTCGGCTCCACCGGGCCGGTGCTCGCCCAGGTGCACTGCCACCAGCACGCCGTCCTCGGCTGGGACGCCGACGCCGCGCTGCTGCGCGCCGCGGGCGCGGACCCCGAGCACATGGAGACCGGCTGCTGTGGGCTGGCCGGCAACTTCGGCTTCGAGGCCGGGCACGGCGAGATCTCCCGGCGGATCGCCGAGCAGGCGCTGCTGCCCCGGCTGCGGGAGGCCCCCGCGGACGCGGTGGTGCTCGCGGACGGGTTCAGCTGCCGCACCCAGATCGCCGAGTTCGGAGACAGCGGTCACCGGGCCATCCACCTGGCTGAGCTGCTGGCCCCGGCAAGGCCCGGGCCGGCCGGCTTACGCCTGTTCCCCGAGATTGACGTCCCGGGACAGCGTCACCGCGCACTCCAGCAGCGCCGCGTGCACGAACGCCTGCGGCAGGTTGCCCCGCAGCTGCCGCTGGTGCACGTCGTACTCCTCGGTGTACAGCGCGGGCGGCCCGCAGGCGGCCCGGTTGCGCTCGAACCAGTGCGCGGCGGCGACCGGGTCGCCGCTGGCGTGGGCGGCCAGGGCCATCCAGAAGCCGCACAGCAGGAACGCCCCCTCGGCCTCATGCAGCGGCCGGGCGTCATGCCGGAAGCGGTACAGGTAGCCGTCGCTGGCCAGCTCGCCGCGCACCGCGGCGAGGGTCGCGGCGCTGCGCGGGTCGTCGGCGGGCAGGGTGCCG
>JAFMRC010000442.1 GCA_017354375.1 Nocardiopsaceae bacterium
CCGCGTCCGCGACCGCCACGGACTCAGCCGCCCGGACCCGCAGGAACGGCAGCGACTCGGTCAGCTTGCGGCGCAGCCAGAACACCCCGGCCGCCGGGATGAGCGCGAACACGAACGTCACCCGCCACCCGTAGGCCGGGGCGAGCACCAGCGACACCAGCAGGGCCAGCAGGGCGCCCACCGCGTACAGCGAGAAGACCACCCCGCCCGCGCCGACGGCGGGGGTGCGCCGCGGCCACATCTCGGTGGTGTACGGGACCCCGACCGACAGCTCGCCCGCCCCGCCGACGCCGGTCAGGAAGCGCAGCGCGGAGAACGACCAGGTGCCCGGCACCAGCCCGCTGGCCGCGGTGGTGACCCCGTACAGCAGGATCGATATGCCGAGGGTGTCCTTCCGGCCGAACCGGTCCGCCGCCCAGCCGAAGCCGAACGTCCCGAGGGCGTACCCGATCAGCATGATCGACCCGACGACCCCCTGGGCCGTCGGCGACAGCGCGAACGTGATCGCGATCAGCGGCAGCACGAAGCTGTAGAGGTTCACCACGTAGGCGTCGAACATGTACCCGAGCCCGGCGGACACCGCGACCAGCAGCGCCGGCGCCGACGGACGGCGCCGCGACTCGCCGTCGCCCGCCGAGTCGCCCGCCGACGGCTCGGAAGCGGGCGGGACCTGCGTTGTTTCCTGTGCCATGGCCCCGAGGATGACAAGGCCGTAGCCCATATGTCAATAATTCCTATCGATTTACATGTTTTTCCGGTTGTCACAGCGGTTACAGCCCTGGCGGAACGGCCGACACGAGTCACGAAACCCCAGGTAAACAGCTATTTTTCGACGATGAGGGTGGCGTTTCGCGATGGATGTTCCCTCACCCGGCCTGACAAGTTAGATTTCCATCCATGCCTGCCGACTCGCCACCGGAGCCAGGCCCGGACCCCGTACCGGAGCCAGGCCCGAACCCCGTCCGCCGCGGTCGTGCCGACCGGGCACGGCAGATCGCCGACGTGCTGCGGCGCCAGGTACTCGGCGGCACGTTTTCCAACGGCCTGCTGCCCGGCGAGGCCGCGCTGGCGTCGGAATTCGGCGCCTCGCGCAACGCCGTGCGGGACGCGCTCGCGATCCTTGGCGCCGAGGGCCTCATCACGCGCGTGCAGGGCACCGGCACCGTGGTGGCCGGCCACAAGGTCACCCACGGGCTGGAGCGGCTGCGCGGCCTGGCCGAGACCCTCCGCGAGCACGGCGACATCGTCAACGAGGTCCGCGCCGCCGAGCTGATCACCCCGCCGCCCGCCGTCGCGGAACGGCTCCAGCCCCCCGGCGGCGAGCCACCCCAGGAGGTCGTCCACGTCGAGCGGCTACGCCGGCTCGGCGGCCTGCCGCTCTCCCTCGACGTCACCTACCTGGCGCCGGACATCGGGAGGCAGCTGCTCGACGAGGACCTGCGGCACCACGACATCTTCGCGCTGATCGAGGCGAAGACCTCCAGCCGGCTCGGCGACGCCAGCATCACCATCGAGGCGCTCGGCGCCGACCCGCACACCGCCGCGGTGCTCCAGGCGCCGCCGGGCGCGGCGCTGCTGATGGTGGAGCGGCTGACTCGCCTCGAGGGCGGGCGGCCGGTGGACCTGGAGTACATCCGGCTGCGCGGCGACCGGCTCGCCCTGCGCGGCGAACTCATGCGGAACGACCGACAGTAAGGAGACAGGCCCCGTGCCCCTCGTACCCAACCGCGCCGACGTGCCGGTGACCATCGACGAATCGCTGTGCATCGACGGCTGCACGCTGTGCGTGGACGTCTGCCCGCTGGACTCGCTCGCCATCCACCCCGGCACCGGGAAGGCATACATGCACGTCGACGAGTGCTGGTACTGCGGTCCGTGCGCCGCCCGCTGCCCGTCCGGCGCGGTCACCGTCAACATCCCGTACCTGCTGAGGTGACCCCGGCCATGGATCAAGCCGAGACCATCGAGCTCACCGCCGACGTCGCGGTCGTCGGCGGCGGCACCGCCGGGACGATGGCCGCGATCACCGCCGCCGAGCACGGCGCGGACGTTCTCCTCCTTGAGAAGGCGCATGTCCGGCACTCCGGCGCCCTCGCCATGGGCATGGACGGCGTGAACAACGCCGTCATTCCGGGCAAGGCGACCCCGGAGGACTACGTCAGGGAGATCACCCGCGCCAATGACGGCATCGTCAACCAGCGCACCATCTATCAGACCGCCTCCCGCGGCCACGACATGGTCCGCCGCCTGGAACGCTACGGCGTGAAGTTCGCCAAGGACGCCCACGGCGACTACGACGTGCGCAAGGTCCACCGTTCCGGCAGCTACGTGCTGCCGATGCCGGAGGGCAAGGACGTCAAGAAGGTGCTGTACCGCACCCTGCGGCGCAAGGAGATCCGGGAGAGGGTCCGGATCGAGAACCGGGTCATGCCGGTCCGGGTGCTGACCGAGGGCGCCCCCGGCGGCGGCGGCCGGGTCGTCGGCATCGCCGGCTTCCACTCCCGCACCGGCGCCTTCGTCACCGTCAGGGCCAGGGCCGTCGTCCTGGCCACCGGCGCCTGCGGCCGCCTGGGCCTGCCGGCCAGCGGATACCTGTATGGCACGTACGAGAACCCGACCAACGCCGGCGACGGCCACGCGATGGCCTACCATGCTGGCGCGGAGCTGTCCGGCCTGGAGTGCTTTCAGGTCAACCCGCTGATCAAGGACTACAACGGCCCCGCGTGCGCGTACGTGGCCAACCCGTTCGGCGGCTACCAGGTGAACAACCGCGGCGAGCGGTTCGTGGACTGCGACTACTGGTCCGGCCAGATGATGGCCGAGGTCGCCCGCGAGATCGCCTCCGCCCGCGGTCCCATCTACCTCAAGCTCACCCACCTGCCGGACGAGTCGCTGAACGAGCTGGAAGGCATCCTGCACACCACCGAGCGCCCGACCCGCGGCACGTTCCACGCCAACCGCGGCCACGATTACCGCACCCACGACGTGGAGATGCACATCTCCGAGATCGGCCTGTGCGGCGGCCACTCGAGTTCCGGCGTCTGGGTGGACGAGAACGCGGCCACCACCGTGCCCGGCCTGTACGCGGCGGGCGACCTGGCCTGCGTGCCGCACAACTACATGATCGGCGCGTTCGTGTTCGGCGACCTGGCCGGCGCGAACGCGACGGAGTTCGCCCGCGGCACGACGCACGCGGAACTCCCCGGCGCCCAGGTCGCCGAGGCCCGCGACCTCGTCTACCGCCCGCTGCGCAACCCCGACGGCCCGCCCCAGCAGCAGGTCGAGTACAAGCTGCGGCGGCTCGTCAACGACTACCTCGCGCCGCCGAAGACCGAGGCGAAGCTCGCCATCGCGCTGGAGGCGTTCGGGCGGATGCGAGCGGAGATCGCCGCGATGGGCGCGCGCACCCCGCACGAGCTGATGCGCTGCGCCGAGGTCACGTTCATCCGCGACTGCGCCGAGCTGGCGGCCCGCGCGAGCCTGGCCCGCGCCGAGTCCCGCTGGGGCCTGTACCACGACCGTGCCGACCTGCCCGCCCGCGACGACGCCGAGTGGTTCTGGCACCTGAACGTCCGCCGCGGCGCCGGCGGCGACCCCGAGCTGCTCAAGCGCGCGGTCGCCCCGTACCTCATCGACGTGCCGGAATTCGAGGTCCCCGCCCGGCGGGTGGCTGAGGTAGTCCTGGAACATCGCGACATCCGCCCGCCCCGCGTTTTTCCCGAACGGATCCTCGCGCCTGCCGCCGCCCCCTCTTCCTCCGCCCCGCCCGGTGCGCGCTCCCCGAGGCTGCTGGAACTGGTCAAGTTGGCGGAAACCGCCCCGTCGCTGACGGAACTGCGGCCGTTCCTGTCCGACCCGGACTCCCGCGTCCGCCGCGCCGCGATCGCGACGCTGACCGAGACCGCGCCGCCTGGCGCGGGGGCCGCCCTGGCCG
>JAFMRC010000443.1 GCA_017354375.1 Nocardiopsaceae bacterium
GCGGGGGCGTCGGCGCCTAGGCGCTTGGCGAGGGTTTTCAGGCCGCGGTAGGCGGCGGTGCGGATGGCCCCGGCGCGCTTGCCGGCCACGGCGGCGGCGGTCTTGGCGTCCATGCCGACGACCGCCCGGAGCATCACGGCTTCCGCCTGGTCGCGGGGCAGGCTGGAGATCATCTTCACGGCGTCGTCGGTGGTGATGCTCTCGATCGCGCGTGCCTCGGTGTCGTCGGAGGCGGCCAGGGGGAGGAATTCCTCGGACGGCATCGGGACGGACGTCGGCTGGCGAGTGTTCTTACGCAGGTGGTCCATGGCGCGGTTCCGCGCGATGGTGGTGATCCAGCCGCGGAAGTTGTCGCTGTTCCCGTGGAACTTGTGCAGGTCACGGGTGGCCTGCAGCCACGTCTCGGAGGCGATGTCCTCCGCGTCGCCCTCGACGAGGAAAGAGAGGTACCGCAGCAGCTTGGGCTGGACCTCGCGGTACACGACGCGGAACGCGTCGGAATCGCCGCGCTGCGCGTTCTGGATGGCCACGGTAAGCTCGTCGGCCTCCTCGGCTGGGGCCTGGTTGCTCACCGATTCGGTGGCGGGGGGTTCTGCCGCGCCCGGGGCGGTGGCCGCCTTGAACCTGGCGGCCGTCTTCCGGCCAGCCGTCTTGAGCCTGGCCGTCGCCCCGGAGCCGGCGGACTTCGCCCGCGACGGCTTTGCCCCGGGGGACCTAGTTCTTCCCGCCTTCGGTTTGGCTTGCGTGCGGCCAGCCGGTGCCGCCGGCACCGGCGGCACCGGCGCGGTGGTTGTCGTGACAGCCGTAGTGGCGGCGTGGTCGGTTCTTCCCCGCTCGCGTCCCAGCGGTGTCAGCAAGTCTCTCCTCCAGACGGGCAGGCGGGACGGTGCCGTAACGGCACCGCCCCGCCTGTAGCGGACTAGATCCCCCGAGGGTGTCGTGTCCGTAGTTTTCTGTTGTGTTGCCCTACGGCAGGTTCAGCTGCGGCAGCAGGCCCGTCGGCAGTTCGCCCTTCAGGCCGGACAGCACCGAGTTCGGGAGCTTGCTCAGGATCTGAGTCGCCTGGCCACCTGGCAGGCTGCCGAAGATGCTGCTGACGCTGCTGGCCGGCAGCATGTGGATGACCGAGGTCAGGTCGCTGGTCGGAAGCCCGCCCAGGACCGAGGTCAGGTCCGAGGTGGGCAGCTGGCTCAGCAGGCCGCTGAGCGCGGACGACGGCATCCCGGTCAGGATGTTGCCGGCAACCCCGCCCGGCAGCTGCCCCAGGATGGAGCCCGCGGCCGAGGTCGGCAGGGCGGTCAGGACCTGGGTCGCGTCACCGGAGGGCAGCGCGGAGAAGATCGAGGTCAGGCTGCTGGTCGGCATGCCGCTGAGCAGGCCGGTGAGGCCGGTGGGCGACATCGAGGTCATCATGCTGCCCATCGGGGTCGCCGGGAGGCTGCTCAGCAGGGTGCCCACGGCGGAGGCCGGCAGCGCGTCCAGGACCGTGGTCAGGTTGCTGACGGGCAGGCCGGAGAGCAGCGAGGTGAGCTGCGAGGCCGGGATCTGGCCCAGCAGGCTGGCGAGCTGGCCAGCCCCGCTGTTCGCCATCGAGGTCAGGACCTGGCCGGCCGCGTTGCTCGACAGGGAGTTCAGGAGGTTGGCGGCCGTCGTCGGCGACAGCTCGCCGAACGTGGCGGTCAGCTCGCTGGCGGGCACCGAGTTCAGGACCTCGCCGAGCGTGCTGGCGGGCAGCGCGGACAGGACCTGGGACAGCACGGATCCGGGGATCTCGGTCAGGTCGGACGGGACCGGCAGCGACGGCAGCTTGAGCGTCATCGCGCAGTAGTCCGGCACCGCCGTCGCGTTGTTCACGGTGGACATCAGCGACGAGAAGGTCGGGCTGGACAGGACGGTGGAGACCGCCGGGTTGGACAGCAGGGACTCCAGCTTGGCCTGGCTCAGCGCGTCGGCCTCGGCGGAGTTCGCCGTGCTCTCGGCGTTGGAGACCTGGCTCTGGACCTTCCACGCGAGGTCGTAGCACTCCTTGGCGGGCGAGAGGGTCGTGGTGCCACCGGTGTTGCTGCTACCGGAAGAAGAGGGAACGGAACCGCCACCGCTGATGTGCGTGCCCCCCGCATTGCCGCTGACGCTGGCGCTGGCGGGCGTGGAGCTGCTGGAGCTGAACGCCACAGTCCCCCCGGCCGCCGCCGCGCCGCCGGTCACGACGGCGGCGAGGGACCAGGCGAGAACCTTGGTACTGAGAAGCTTCGCGAGCGGGTTCATCATCTTCCTTCTGGGAGGGGTTACTGCTACGGGAGCGAGATGGTTCGCCTCGAACGAGGCCACGGCCACAGGCTCGCCGGCCAGTTCGCTCTCGCGGCCGGGCGCTTTCACGGCGCCCAGCACGCGCTGAAGTTCGTCTGGACCAGACCCCACTTCACCGTTGAGTAGTTGCTCCGCGGTTCGCCGGGTGATCCCGTGTGCATGGCGTTTACTCATCTCACTGCCTACAGCGCAGCGGCCCCGATTTTTGTCACTGCCATCGCACGAATCTTCTGATGTCTCTCCCGGCTCGACTGTCACCTTGTGGGTGAACGATTCCATCGTTGCACGTAAACGGTGGCTTTGATGGGGGTTTAAGCAGACTAGTGGGCCGAAAAATGGGCTCTGTATCTCTTTATGGGAACGCCTGGCGGACCTGGCGCCCCCCGTCCGTCCCTCGCTCCTCTCGCGGGGGCGCCGGTGCTGGGGGTATGCGGTGCCGGGGGGCGGGGTGCATGCCCCGTTCTGCGGGGGTATGCCCGGGGCGCGGGGGTGCTCGGGGCGGGCCGCGCCGCGACGGGAGGGCTTCGCGTGGAGGATATGTGAGCAAGGTGCGCACTTATCCTCCACGCGAGCATGATCGCGGCCCTGCGGGTACCCCGTCGGGTATTCCGGGGATCGTGAACTGGCCGCCAGGACCGCGGACGGGGCCCGAAGCGGGCACGGGGGTGGCCGGAACTCTGGCAATGAAGTACGGGAGTGACGGGTGGGGGTGGCGGGAACGGCGGGGGCGGCGGCCCCCCGAAATCAGCGACAGAGTCGAGAAACGCGGAAAACCTACTCGGGGTCGTCGCCCTTGGAGCCCTTGATGCGGCGGTCGAGCTCGCGCAGGAAGTCCGGGTCGTCGTCCGGGCCCTTCGGGCCGACCCAGCCTTCCGCCGGGGTGTTCCGGAAGCGACCCGCGGGATGCCGGGCGGTGGTTACCGGCGCGGAGGCCCAGTCGGGGTGCCAGTAGACGTGGGTATGCGCGGGCATGGTGCGCGATCGAGCGGAGAACCTGGACGCTGGCCGGGGCCCGGCGAGCAGCGTCGCCCGGTAGGCCAGCCATGCGATGCCGCCGAAGACGAAGGTCGTCGCGATGATGCCGATCCAGGCGGCCTTCGGCACCCCCCGGAACACCACGGCGGGGGTGAGTGCCGCATCGATGAGGCAGTAAACCCAGCAGCCGGCCAGGATCAGGACAAAAAGGACACCTGACAGCAGCATAAACGAAATATTAACCTCCGGCGTCTGCTCCTGTACCGCAAATGCTCTCTTTATGCCACCCGTATGTCTAGACACAGTCCGTCACGACGGATGACGTGATGGGCCTTTTCGGCATACTCTGGGCAGGGGCATCGGACAGGTACGTCGATCAAAGCGATCGGAACGCAGGGAGACCTTGTGCGGCTGCGCCTATTCGACCGGAGCGTATTCGACCGTGACCGGCTCCAACGCATTCTCCGCCGGGCCGACGGTCTCCGGCCCGACGGTCTCCAGGCCGACGGTCTCCGGAGCGATGGGCCGCGGAGCGGAGGGCACCGGAAGCGCGGCAGGCTGTCCCGCGGGCTCGCCTTCCTCGCGAGCTCGCCGCGCGCGCCCACGCGATCCCCGGCGGCTCCCCGGCTCCGGCCTTCCCGGTCCCCGG
>JAFMRC010000199.1 GCA_017354375.1 Nocardiopsaceae bacterium
GCGCGCCGTCCCAGCCCAGCGCGCCATCGAACGGTAGCGGCGCTAGCCGCGGCGGCCGGGCGGGCCGCGGGAACGCGAACATCCCGGGCCTCGCCGCGCCGCTGATCCCGGCGAAGACCGCCGCCCGCTACACGGCGGAACTACCCGCGGCGGTCACCACCGCCTACTTCACCTCGGCCAAGATGCCGCTCGCCCGCGCCGAGCAGTTGCACCGGGACGTCGCCAGCCGGGCCGGCATCAGCTGGAAGCTCCTGGCCGCCTGCGACTGGATGCAGTGCCAGGCGCGTCCGCGGCACTCCCCGGTGCACGGCGAGAAGCTCGGCTCCGTCAACGCCGACGGATCGGTCTACGCCACCAAGTCCGAGGCGCTCGCCCAGTGCGCCGCCGACATGATCGCGCTGGCCGACGCGGTCTACGGGATCGACCTCACCGTGCCCCAGCCGATGTCCATCCGGGCCCTGGCGGAGGTCTTCGCCGCGTTCCGGTGGGGCGGCCTGCTGGCGAAGCACGGGGTTTCCGCCATGGAGTTCCCGTACTCCGTCGCCGGGCTCACCGAGTACCACACCAAGATGCACTGGCCCGCCATCAACGAGCAGAACGCGCCGGACAAGCCCGGCGGGAAGTTCAAGCAGCCGTTCGGCGCGGTCCCCGTCGTGCTCAGCCTCAAGTACCCGGCGACCGTCTGAAAGTACCCGTCGACCGTCTGAGCAGAGAGCAGGTACCTACCCGTGGCCCGAATACTCACCCAACCGGCGACCAGCGACGAGACCGCCACCGACAAGCCCTCCGGGGCCGCGCCGCCCCGGTCATTTCCCCGGTCCGCTGGCCTCCTGGCGCGTCGGGCACTTGGCCGGCTCTTCCCGCGCTGGCTGCGCTGGACCGCGCTGGTCGTCGCGGTCGGGCTGGTCTTCCGCCGCGCGATCGCCTGGCTGGCGGTCACCACCCTCGGTGCCACGCTGCACCTGATCGGGATCAACGCCCACCTGCCGTCCGTCACGTTCGGGTGGCCGTGGCAGTCCGCCAGCTCCGGCAAGACCACCAGCACCCTGGTGGGGCCGTGGGTGCTGCAGAAGATCGAGGGCATCTCCCGGCCGGCGCTCGGCACGGAGAACTTCAACTTCCTGTACACCCACAAGGTGGACAAGAGCATCGGGCCGTGGCCCTGCTGGTACTCCGCCACGTTCTACGCGGTCGGGCACGCGTCCGCCACCGTCGACCTCAATCCCGGCCCGTCCTGGTGGAAACCAGGAGCCGGGCACTACCAGCTGAGCGTGCTGCGCGCCCCGGGCGACGGCAGGGACGGCAGGGTGTCGGTCACCATGACGCTGCCGGACCCGCGGCTGCCGCAGACCATCCACGACGTCACCATCGACGACACGTTGTCCAAGCCGGTCTCCACCAGCCACAGCTGGACCTACCCAGGCCTGGGCTGCGGCGCGCTGCTCAAGCCGCAGTTCAACCAGTCCGTGGTGTACTCCGGCGCGCAGCGGGAGGCCTTCGACCGGGTACGAAACGTGTCGTCGGTGACCCGGCCGCTGATCAGCGCCGCCAAGTCCGAGGCCACGACCATGGTCCGCGACAACTTCGTCCAGCCGACGCTGAACGCCCTCGGCTACACCCTCGCCAGCTTCACCATCCGCTGGGTGCCCGGCTCCTAGGGCGTTACTTCGGGCGTGCCAGGTGCGCACCTGGGCAGTCTCTAGCCGGCCCGAGTGCGCATTCGGCACGATGAGGGGGACGGGCGAGCTGGCCCGAGTGCGCATTCGGCATGATGAGGGGGACGGGCGAGCCGGCCCGAGTGCGCATTCGGCACGATGAGGGGATGGGCGAGAGCGGGGGCGGCGCGACTGTTCCCGGCTACCCAGCGGCCGGGTTCGCGGCCATCGCGTGCAGGCCCGCCACCGCATGCTGGACCGGCTCGTTCCAGGGCGCCCGCTGGCCGCTCCGCAGGGCATCGGCCAGGGCGATCAGCTTCGGCGCCGGCAGCTGCTTCCCTCTCCCCCGGTACGGCTCGACCAGGCGCAGGCGGACCGGCTTCCTCCCCGGCCCGTCGCTGACCGACAGGACCGGTATCCGTTGGCCACCGCCTGCCGCCACCATGCCCCCACCCGGCATGGGCATCAGGGTCGGGCTCGACAGAACCGATTCCAGCGCGGCGTCCGTGGCGCTGGCAAGGTCGCACCTGCGGGTCGCGAACGCGGTGCGGACCACGAGGACGCCGCCCTCCAGCCATGCGGCCGAGCGGACAACCCGCAGCAGCGTGAACAGCATCGCGACCTCGGCCAGCAGCCACACGAGGATTCCGCCCGTCACCCCGGCCGCGGGCGAGACGAACGAGAGCATGCCGAACACCGCCACCCCGAGTACCGGCACCAGGATGATCATGCACACCACGACCATGCAGAGGTGGAACACCCTCCCGGCGCTCCAGGAACGGGAGTACAGGTCGACGCGCTCGGGGGGCGGCCGGAACGCTGGCTGCATGGCAATGAGTATCGCCGGCGGATTGACGGGATCGCCAGTTTTCCAGGCGGATTCGGCAGCTGTGCCCGCAGCGCCCAGGACGGCCAGCCCCCGGGCCCCCAGGAGGCGGCCAGCCCCCCGGCGGTCGTGACCGCATGGATACCCAGGAGTAGCGTGGGATATGTGGGCGTTAGTGACACCGGTACACCTCCCCCGGGCGGGACCGCGAACTCCCCGGGCGGGATCCCGGCCGCGACTGGGCTGATCGAGCGCGCGGCGGCTGAGTTCGCGGCCAGCATCCCCTCTCACCCCGCCGACGACGGGTACTTCGGGCCGGGCAGCGTGACGTGGCGGCTGGCGGCGGACCTGTCCGCGCCCATCGCCGGGCTGCGGTCCCTGCTGGTGCAGGCGCTGCACCCGCTCGCGATGGCCGGCGTCGAACAGCACAGCGCCTGGCGCGCCGATCCCGTCGGCCGGTACGCCGCCACCGCGGGGTACCTGACGGTCACCACCTACGGCGACCGGGCCGCCGCGGAGCGAGCCGCCGCCGTCGTGCGGAGGATCCACGAGCACGTGCGCGGCACCGACACGGTCACCGGCAAGCCGTACGCGGCCGACGACCCGGACCTGCTGCTGTGGGTGCACGCGACAACGGTCGATTCCACGTTGCGAGCGGCCAGCCTGTTCGGCTCCGGAGGCGTCGGCGGTTCCGACGGCGCCGGGGTAACGGCCCAGGACGCCGACCGGTACGTCGCCGAGATGACCGCCGCCGCGGAACTCATCGGCATGCCCAGTGGCCTCGCCCCGTCGTCGGTCGCGGAACTGGACTCCTACCTGGCCCGCGTCCGGCCGGAGCTGCGCGCCACCCCGGCCGCCTCCGACGTCGCCGCCTACCTGCTTAACCCCGGACTATTTCCGGGGTCGGAACGCAGTGCTTCCCGGGGGACACCCCCGGACCCCGAACTCCGTCCGGGGTCGGACCACAGTGCTTTCCGGGGGACACCCCCGGACCCCCGAGGGCTGGACGAGGGCGTCGCGGAGCTGTGGGACGAGATACGGGACGGCGTGCTCGGGTCGTTGCCGGACTGGGCCGAGGACCTGTACGGGTTCCCTCACCGGGAGCTGAGCGAGGCCCGGCGCGAGGAGATCAGGCAGGCACTCGGGGTCTTCGACGCGCTGACCATCGGCGAGCCCGGCGTGCTGGAGGCCCGGCAGCGGATCGAACTGCGGATCCGCGAGGCCCGGCGCCCGTGAGCGGTCAAGACACGTGAACGGCCACGGGGACCCAGGACCGCACGACGGGCCGCACGACCGCAAGGAAGCCCGCGAGGAAGGCCGCACGAAGGCGTCCGTCGCCAGGCTGCGCGTCGCCCGCGGCGTCGCCGCCGCGAGGCTGGCCGTCCGGGGCGGCGCCCGCTACACCAGGAACGCCCCGAAGCTCTTCCGGGCTGCGGGCCAGCAGCGCCAGCAGCTCCGCAACGACCTGGCCCTGCGGACCGCCGAGGACGTCACGGCCACCCTCGGCGCCATGAAGGGCGTGCTGATGAAGCTCGGCCAGATGGCCAGCTACATCGACGACGGCCTCAACCCCGCGGTGCGCCGGACGCTCGGCCGGCTGCAGGACAGCGTGCCGCCGATGAGCCCGGAACTGGCCGCCGGCGTCATCCGCGACGAGCTGGGCGCCGCGCCGGACTCCGTCTTCAAGGAGTGGGATCCGGAGCCGATCGCGGCCGCGTCCATCGGCCAGGTGCACCGCGCCATCACCGCCGACGGGCGGGCCGTCGCCGTGAAGGTGCAGTACCCGGGGATCGCGGAGACGATCTCCGCCGACCTCGGCAACGTCGCGCTACTGCGCAGCCTGCTCAAGGCCGCCGCCCCCGGCCAGGACGTCAGCGGGCTCATCACCGAGCTGCGGGAGCGGATCGGCGAGGAACTCGACTACGAGCGCGAGGCGGCGAACCAGGCGATGTTCGCCGCCTTCTACGACGGCCATCCCACGATCGGCGTGCCGAAGGTCATCGACGGCCTGTGCACGAAGCGGGTGATCACCAGCGATCTGGCGGCCGGCGCCCGGTTCGCGGAGATGCTCACCTGGCCGCAGCGGGAGAAGGACCTGGCGGCGGAGACGATCTACCGGTTCGTGTTCCGCAGCGTGTACGAGGCGCACGCGTTCAACGGGGACCCGCACCCGGGCAACTACCTGTTCGAACGGGGCGGGAGGGTCACCTTCCTCGACTACGGCCTGGTCAAGCGCTTCTCTCAAGAGGAGCTCAAGCCCCTGGAGGACATGGTCCGCACCCTGTGCGTGGAGGAGGATCCGGAGGGGTTCCGCCAGGCGATGACCGAGGCCGGGTTCCTGGCGCCGGACGCTCCCGTGTCCACCGACCAGGTCATCGAGGAGATGAGCGTGTTCTACGAGAGCGTCCGCTCCCGGTCCGGCCCGACCACCATGACCAGTGAGTACGCCACCCGGGTCACCCGGAAGTTCTTCGACTTCCGGTCCCCGATATCCGCGTACGCCAGCATCCCGCCCGCCTACGTGATCATCCAGCGGATCAACCTCGGCATGTTCTCCGTCCTGGCCGAGATGAACGCGACGGGTGACTGGCGGGCGCTCGCGGAGGAGATCTGGCCGTTCTTCCAGGGGCCGCCGTCCACCCCGATGGGCGAGGCCGAGGCGGCGTGGAAGGCCGCCTCGGCCTTACCCCTCAGGAGGAGGGCTCGGGGATGGGAGCCAGCGAGTTGCCGGGGGTGAGGGTCGCGTTGCTGTCCGGCGGGTTGATGCCGGCGAGCCTTTCCTTGAGGAAGGTGAACGCGTCCGTCTCGAACGTGGCCATGGCCGTGATGTGGTTCATGCCCGGGTATTCCCGGAACGTGACGGGAACGCCGCGCTGGGCGTACTCGTAGGCCAGTTCCTTCTCGTCCCCGGCGATCATGAGCCCGTCGCCCTTGGTGTCGTAGTTCCCCACCCCGATCAGCATCGGCGAGCCGGGACGACCCGGCGAGTTGCCCATGATCATGTGGTTGAGGATGTTCACGATCGCCGGGATCTTATACGGGTTGGAGTACCGCGGCAGCAGCATCTTCTGGATGGTCAGGCCCGGGTAGGAGGCGGCGAACTGGGTGATGCACTCCCCGGAGACCTGGTTCAGGACCTTCTTGCCGTACGGGGACAGGTACTTCGAGACGCTGACGTCGAGGGAGCGCGGCAGCGAGCTCAGGATCGCCGGGATGATCCCCGACCATCCGACGTCGCCGTTGATGTAGTTGAGGTTGTGCGCGTAATCGACGGGCACGCCGCCGATCGCCGAGCCGACGATGTTCAGGCTGGGCGCGTACTTGGGGGCGAGCTCGGACGCCCACTCGCTGGCGATGGAGCCGCCGGAGTAGCCGACCATCCCCACCTTCGTGGAACTCGGCAGGCCCATGTAGTTCTCGGTCGCGCGGATGGCGTCGAGGGTGTTGTACCCGGACTCCTGGCCGGCGCCCCAGTCCATGGCCTCGCCCTCGTAGTCCGGCACCGTGACGGTGTACCCGGCGGCGAGGTAGGAACCCAGCATCGGCTCTTCCGCTTGCCCCTCGGCGTCGCTGTTGTTGCCGCCCCGGAGCGTGTAAGAAGGGTCACACCCGGAGCCCAGCGCGTCGTAGGCGATCTGGTAGGCGACGATCTTCCTGGCGCCGCTGGCCTTGTGAAGCGGCTGGATGACCGTGTCCACCGTGACCGTGGGCTGGCCCCGCTCGCCGGTGGTGCGGTAGAGCACCTGGTCGGTCTTCACCGGCACGGTCACGCCCGCTAGCTTCAGGCTGACGGCGCGCTTCTTCAGCACGGTGCCTGGCGCGATCTTCGACAGCGGCGTCGAGCCGCTGTAGTCGTAGAACGGGTCCGACGACGGCGAGGCCGGGGTGGTTGCCGCCTTCGCGAGCGGGCCTCCCGCGGACACCAGCGCCAGGGCGGCGCCGAAAAGAGCCATGCCGGCGGCGGCGAGACGCGGGACGTGCCGCGGCCTTCTGCCGAGTCTGACGTGCATAATGCTTCACTCCCTACGTACGTGACCTGCTATAACATCAAGGTCTAATACGCATAAGGGCGTTAAGTAATTTCCTGCAATCGTTTGCACGATCGGGTACGTGATGCTTGTCACGGGGGAGGCGGAATTATCCGTTCGGGATAATAGGGACTCGGGGTGCCCGCAGCCTGGCGCTCCTGCCGCACCCTCAGGGCCCTGCCGCGCCCTCAGGACGAGGGTTCCGGCAGGGGGGCCAGGGAATTGCCGTGGCCGATGGCCGCGCACCCGTTGGGCGCCGGGAGCCCGGCCAGCCTGCTCTGCAGGAACGTGGACGCCGCCGCCTCCCACGGCACCGCGGCATCGGCGTGCGGCAGCCCCGGGTACTCCTGGAACGTCACCGGGACGCCCTGCGTGCAGTACTCGTGCGCGAGGGCCTCCTCGTCCCCGGCGATCATGATCCCGTCCCCGGTCCCGTCGGAGTCCCCCACCCCGATCAGCATCGGCTCGCGGGGGTGCCCCGGCGCGGTGCCCATGATGAAGTGGTTCATGATGCTCACGAACACCGGTACCTGGTAGGGGTTGGAGTACCGCGGCAGGAACAGCTGGGAGAATTTCAGCCCCGGGTAGGCGGTGGCGAACGACGCGATGCACTTCCCGGCCACCTGGCTCATCAGCTGCTTGCCATACGCCGACAGGTACTTCGTGATGCCGACGTTGAGCGCGTGCGGCAGCGAGATCAGGAACGCCGGCATGATGCCCGACCAGTCGGTGTCGCCGTCGATGTAGTTCAGCACGTGCGCGTAGTCGACCGGCACGCCGCCGATCGCGGTGCCGACGATGTTCAGGCCCGGGGCGTAGCGGGGCGCCAGCTCGGCCGCCCACTCGGTGGCGATGGAGCCGCCGGAGTAGCCGAGCATCCCGACCCTGGTGGAGGCCGGGACGCCGAGGTACCGCTCGGTGGCCCGGATCGCGTCCAGCGTGTCGCGGCCCGACTCCTGCCCGGCGCCCCACTCCATGGCCTCGCCCTCGTAGTCGGGCACCGTGACCGTGTACCCCTCGGCGACGTAGCCGGCGATGGCGACCTCTTCCTCCTGCCCCGTGGAGTCGCCGTTGTTGCCGCCCTGCAGCGTGTAGGAGGGGTCGCACTCCGTCCCCAGCGCGTCGTACGCGTTCTGGTACGCGACGATCTTCGTGCCGAGCGAGACCAGCGGCTTGATGATCGTGGTCACCGTGACCGTCGGCTGCCCCAGCTCGCCGGTGGTGCGGTAGAGCACCTGTTCGGTCTTCACCGGCACGGTCAGGCCCTCGAGCTTCAGGCTGACGGCCCGCTCCTTCAGCACCGTGCCCGGCGCGATCTTCGACAGCGGCACCTGGCCGCTGTAGGTGTAGAACGGGTCGTGCGAAGGCAGCGGCGGGGTGGCCGCCCGCGCGGCCGGGGCCGTTCCGGCGGTCAGCGCCAGGACGGCGCACACGGCGGCGATGCCCGCGGCGGCGAGCCGCAGCCTGATCCGAAGTCTGATCCGCATGTTTCGATGAGAACCCAGGACCAGGAAGAACGCAACAGGCCAGACCACAATCAAAACCGTTATCCCGAACGGATCGTCGCGACTCCCGCCGCGGCCCGCGAGCCCGACTCGCCCCGAAAGCCGGAGTGATCATCGCCGGCGCTCGTAGAATCGCCGGGTGGCTCCCTCCCCCGACGGCGCGCGGCGCGCGGCGTACATCCTGCACGAGACGTTCGGCTACGACGCCTACCGCGGGCAGCAGGAGGAGATCATCACGCACGTCATCGACGGCGGTGACGCGCTCGTCCTGATGCCGACCGGCGGCGGCAAGTCGCTGTGCTACCAGATCCCCGCCCTCGCCCGGCCCGGCACCGGGGTGGTGATCTCCCCGCTGATCTCGCTGATGCAAAACCAGGTGGAGGCCCTGAAGGATCTCGGCGTGCACGCGGAGTTCCTGAACTCCTCCCTGGATCCCGGAACCCGCCAGGTCATCGAGGCCCAGTACCGGAACAAGGAACTCGACATCCTCTACCTGGCGCCGGAGCGGCTGCGGAGCAGGCAGACGCTGGACCTGCTCGCCAGCGGGGACATCTCCGTCTTCGCCATCGACGAGGCGCACTGCGTGTCCCAGTGGGGACACGACTTCCGGCCCGACTACCTCGAGCTGCAGGTGCTGCACGAGCGCTGGCCGGACGTGCCGCGGATCGCGCTGACCGCGACCGCCACCCAGGCCACCCGCGAGGAGATCGCGATGCGGCTGAAGCTGGCGGGCTCGAGGATGTTCGTGTCATCGTTCGACCGGCCGAATATCCAGTACCGGATCGTTCCCAAGAACGGCCCGAAGCAGCAGCTGCTGTCGTTCCTGCGGGCCGAGCACGACGGCGACGCCGGCATCGTGTACTGCCTGTCCCGCAACTCCACGGAGAAGATCGCCGCGTTCCTCCGGGAGAACGGCGTCGACGCGCTGCCCTACCACGCGGGCCTGGACGCGGACACGCGGGCCACCCGCGCCAAGCGGTTCCTGGCCGAGGACGGGCTGGTGATCGTGGCGACGATCGCGTTCGGCATGGGGATCGACAAGCCGGACGTCCGGTTCGTCGCGCACCTGGACATGCCGCGCTCGGTGGAGGGCTACTACCAGGAGACCGGCCGCGCGGGCCGGGACGGGCAGCCGGCCACCGCCTGGATGGCCTACGGGCTGGCCGACGTGACCCAGCAGCGGGTTCTCATCGACGCGTCCGAGGGCAGCGCCGCGCACCGCCGCCAGCTGGCCGAGCACCTGGACGGGATGCTGGCCCTGTGCGAGACCACCGACTGCCGCCGGAGCCAGCTGCTGGGCTACTTCTCCGAACGGGCCACGGCCTGCGGCAACTGCGATACGTGCCTGTGGCCGCCGGAGAAGTGGGACGGCACGGTGGCCGCCCAGAAGTTCCTCTCCGTGGTCGTGCGCCTGGAGCAGGAGCGAAACGGGCTCCGTTTCGGGGCCGGCAAGATCATCAACGTCCTGCGCGGGCGCCCGGACGAGGCCACCGAACCCCACCGGCTGCGCGAGCTCAAGCCGTATGGCATCGGCACCGACCTCAGCGCGGCCGAATGGCAGGCCGTCGTGCGCCAGCTGCTGGCCCAGGGGCTGCTGCGGGTGGGGGGCGAGTACCAGACCCTGAAGCTGGCCGGGGCCGGGGCGGAGGTGCTTCGCGGCCAGCGGCGGGTGATGCTTCGCAAGGACGCCGCTCCCGCCAGGCCGGCCCGGCCATCCGGCCGGGCCGGCGGTTCAAGCGCCT
>JAFMRC010000444.1 GCA_017354375.1 Nocardiopsaceae bacterium
GACCGCGGCGGGGGCGGCGCCGAGCTCGCCGAGCGTTTCTTCGGGCCGCTGGGCTGGGACGTCCGGGCGGAACCGCGGCCGCTTGACCCTCCCGAATGGGGCGACTCGCCCTACCTCGACCTGCGGCTGGACGGCACGCTCCGGCTCGCCGACGCGCTCAACCACCTGTACGTCCTGCTGCCCGTGCTCGATGACGCGAAGCACTACTGGGTATCGGTCGATGAGGTCGGCAAGCTGGTCCGGGCGGGCACCGGGTGGCTCGCCACCCACCCCGAGAAGGCGCTGATCGCGAGCCGGTACCTGGCGCACCGGAGGTCGCTGGCGAGTTCGGCGCTGGCCCGGCTGGCGGAGGCCGACGACCTTGACCCCGACGACGTCGACAACGCGGTCCCGGACGACGCGGTACCGGGCAACGCGGTCCCGGACGACGACGCCGGCCCGGACGACGCCGGCCCGACGGCGAAGCGCACGCCCCCGCTTGGCGAGCAGCGGCACGAGGCGGTCCTCGCGGTGCTGCGCGAGTCCGGGGCGAAGAGCGTCGGTGACCTCGGCTGCGGCGACGGCGCCCTGACCGCCCGGCTGCTCGCCGAGCCCGCGCTGGCGCGGGTCACGGCGACCGACGTGTCCGCCAGGGCGCTGAAGCAGGCGGCCCGCAGGCTCGGCCTGGACCGGATGCCCGAGGCCCGGCGCGGGAGGCTGGACATGTTCCAGTCCGCGCTCACCTACACCGACGACCGCCTGGCCGGCCTGGACGCCGCGGTCCTGATGGAGGTCATCGAGCATGTCGACGAGCGGCGGCTCCCGGCGCTGTGCCGCGCGGTGTTCGGCTTCGCCGCCCCGAAGACCGTCGTCGTCACCACGCCCAACGTCGAGTACAACCCGCTCTACGGGCTCGCCGACGGCGCGTTCCGCCACGACGACCACCGGTTCGAGTGGACCCGAGCCGAGTTCGCCGCCTGGGCGAACGCCACCGCCGAGGCGTACGGGTACGAGGCCCGGCTTGCCGGCGTCGGGCCGGACTCGCCGACCGTCGGCGCGCCGACCCAGATGGCTGTCTTCACCCGCTCCCCCCAGGCGGGTGGCGATCAGGCGGGCGGCACGCGAGCGAACGCCACCCGGGCGGGGGTGACCGCGTGAACCTGGAGATCCCCGAGCTGAGCCTCGTCGTCCTCGTCGGCGTCTCCGGATCCGGCAAGTCGACGTTCGCGAGAGAGCACTTCAAGCCGACCGAGGTCATCTCCTCCGACGCGTGCCGCGGTATGGTCGCCGACGACGAGAACGACCAGTCCGCCACGCCGGACGCGTTCGACGTGCTGAACTACATCGCGGGCAAGCGCCTGGCCGCCGGCCGCCTGACCGTGATCGACGCGACGAACGTCCAGGAGAGTGCCCGCAAGCCCCTGATAGCCCTCGCCCGCGAGCACGACGTCCTCCCGGCCGCGATCGTCTTCGACATCCCGGAGTCCGTCTGCGTCAGGCGGAACTCCTCCCGCGCGGACCGGAACTTCGGACCGCACGTGATCCGCCGGCAGCACGACCAGCTGCGCCGGTCGCTGAAGCGCCTGCGGCGCGAGGGCTTCCGCGCCGTCCACGTCCTGGGCTCCGAGGACGAGGTCGCCGCCGCGAGCATCACCCGCACCCGGCTGTACAACGACCTGAGGCACGAGTCGGGCCCGTTCGACGTGATCGGCGATGTGCACGGCTGCCGGGAGGAGCTAGAGCAGCTTCTTGAGCGCCTCGGCTACGCCATCGACCGGGACGGAGACGGCCGCCCCGCCGGCGCGAAGCACCCCGAGGGCCGCCGCGCCGTCTTCGTCGGCGACCTGGTGGACCGCGGACCCGACACCCCGGGCGTGCTCCGGCTGGTGATGTCCATGGTGGACGCCGGGACGGCGCTCGCCGTGTCCGGCAACCACGAGGCCAAGCTGCTGCGCGCGCTGCGCGGCCGCAACGTGCAGACCTCGCACGGCCTGGCGGAGTCGCTGCGGCAGCTGGAGTCCGAACCCGAGGACTTCCGCGCCGAGGTGGAGCGCTTCCTCGACGGCCTGATCAGCCACTACGTGCTCGACGGCGGCAGCCTCGTCGTCGCGCACGCCGGCCTGTCGGAGCGGTTGCAGGGCCGCGCGTCCGGCCGGGTCCGCGAGTTCTGCCTCTACGGGCAGACGACCGGCGAGACCGACGAGTTCGGCCTCCCGGTCCGCTACCCGTGGGCGGAGGAATACCGGGGCCGCGCCATGGTCTTGTACGGTCACACGCCCGTCCCCGCGCCCGAGTGGGTGAACAACACGCTCTGCCTCGACACCGGCTGCGTTTTCGGTGGTGCCCTTACGGCAATGCGTTATCCCGAACGGATCGTGGTGTCTGTCCCCGCCTCCCGCGCCTGGTACTCCCCGGTCAAGCCGTTCCCGGCGGCTAATGCGGTTGCCGCGGGCGCGGTTGCCGCGAGCGCGGATGCCCCCGGCGCGGATGCCCCCGGCGCGCCCGACTCTGGTCCGCCCGCCCCGGCGCGGCGCGAGCCGGACGTCCTGGACATCCGGGACGTCGCCGGTTCCCGGGTCGTCGAGACGGGCTATATCTCCCGGGTCAGCGTCCGCGAGGAGAACGCCGCCGCGGCGCTGGAGGTGATGAGCCGGTTCGCGATCGACCCCCGGTGGCTGCTGTACCTGCCGCCGACGATGAGCCCGGTCGCGACGGCGTCGTCGGAGGAGCTGCTCGAGTACCCGGAGCAGGCGTTTGCCGCCTACCGCGCGGACGGCGTGCGGCAGGTCGTGTGCGAGGAGAAGCACATGGGATCCCGCGCCGTGCTGCTGGCGTGCGAATCCGAGCGCGCCGCCGCCGGCCGCTTCGGCGCGGACGGGATCGGGGCGGTGTGGACCAGGACCGGGCGGTCGTTCTTCGGCCCGGAGCTGACCGCCGAGCTGCTGGACCGGGTGCGCGCCGCGGCGAGCGCGGCGGGCCTGTTCGCCGAGCTCGGCACGTCCTGGCTGCTGCTCGACGCCGAGATCATGCCGTGGAGCGCGAAGGCGGGCCAGTTGCTGCGCGACCAGTACGCGGCCGTCGGCGCCGCCGCGCACGCGGCGCTGCCCGCCGCAGTGTCGGTGCTGGAGCAGGCGGTCGCGCGCGGCCTCGACGCGGAGGGTTCCCCCGATGGGGACACGATGGGTTCCTCCGAAGGGGACGCGATGGGCGCCTCTGACGGGTCGCCCGCCGGCTCCGCCGGCGGGCTCGCGGAACTCCTGGAGCGGACTCGGAACCGGCTGGCGAACGCCGGCGGGTTCACCGCCGCCTACAAGCGGTACTGCTGGCCGACCGACGGGCTGGACGGGGTGCGCATCGCGCCGTTCGTCGTGCTCGCGTCCGAGGGCGCCTCGCACGCCGCGCGCCCGCACGACTGGCACCTGTCGGTCGCGTCCCGGCTGGCCGCCGCCGACCCGGGCCTGTTCGCCGAGACCCGGCACGTGCTCGCGGACACCTCGGATCCGTCGTCGGCCGCGGCGGCGACCGCGTGGTGGGAGTCGCTGACCGAGGCGGGCGGCGAGGGCATGGTGGTCAAGCCGGCCGGCGGGCTGGCCCGCGGCCCCAAGGGCATCGTGCAGCCCGGCCTGAAGGTACGCGGCCGCGAGTACCTGCGGATCATCTACGGCCCCGACTACACGTCGCCGGAGAACATGTCCCGGCTGCGCGACCGCAACGTCGGCCGCAAGCGGTCGCTGGCGCTGCGGGAGTACGCCCTGGGCCTGGAGGCCCTGGACCGGGTGGCCCGCGGCGAGCCCCTGTGGCGGGTCCACGAGTGCGTCTTCGCCATCCTGGCCCTGGAATCCGAACCAGTCGACCCGCGCCTCTAACCGCACCCGGTGACCGCGCGGCCCGGTTCCCGCGCCCCGCGCCCCGCGCCCCCGCGCTCCCCG
>JAFMRC010000046.1:0-16511 GCA_017354375.1 Nocardiopsaceae bacterium
GCTGCAGGCCTACCCGCGGGGGCGGCGGGCCGGCGCGGTCCGGATCTGGACCGCGATGGGCAGCGTGGCCGCGGTGATCGGGCCGCTGGCGGGCGGCGCGCTGGTGCAGGCGAGCTGGCGCTGGGTCTTCCTCGTCAACATCCCGATCGGCGTCGCGGCCATCGCGGCCGGGTTGCGGCGGCTTCCCGCCGCCCGGGGGGAGCGCGGACCGTTCCCCGACGTCATCGGCACCATCGTGCTGATCGTCTCGGTGGGCGCTCTGACCCTGGCGCTGGTGCAGGGGAATGAGTGGCACTGGGATTCGGCCCGGATCATCGGGCTGTTCGCCGTCGCGGCGGTCACGCTCGCCTGGGCCCTGCTGCGCGCGGGGCGGCATCCGAGCCCGGCCTTCGATCTCGGCCTGCTGCGGGTGCCGGGGGTTGGCGGTGCGCTCGCGTCGACCTTCCTGCTGTGTACCGCGTTCGGGGCCATGATCTTCTCGCTCGTGCTGCTGGCCGAGGACACGTGGGGCTGGTCGGCCCTGGACAGCGGGCTCGCCGCCGCGCCGAACGCGGCCCTGGTGCTGCCGGCGGCCATGCTCGCCGGACTCCTCCTCGGCCGCCGCCTGGCCACGGTCCCGGTGATGATGACGACGGGAAGCCTGCTCTACGCCGCGGGCATCGGCTGGTGGCGCTGGGGAGTGCACGCGGCCCCGGCCTACGTGCCGAATCTCCTCGGCGGCCTGCTACTGGCCGGCGTGGGCCTGGGATTCACGATGCCGGTCGTGTTCGGAGCCGCGACGGCGCCCCTGCCCCCGCACCGGTTCGCCACCGGCTCGGCCCTGGTCAACATGGTGCGCCAGGTCGGCATCACGCTGGGCGTCGCCCTGCTGGTGGCGGTCATGCGGACACCGGCTTCGGGCATCGTCAGCATCGCCGGCCTGGACCGGGGCTGGGTAATGATGGCGATCATCGCGGTGGTGGTGCCGCTGCCCATGCTGGTGCGCGGGCGGGCCGCGGGGGCCGCCGGGGCCGCCGGGACCGCCGGGGAAGATCACCAGGCCGCGGTGCGTTAATCGTTGTATCCCGACGCTTCGGCGCGGGTGACGCGTGCCCGGATCGGGTGCGCCAGCGTTTCGGGATCGCGGAGGGATCGGGCTTGCCGGACATTGGGATTCTCGCCCTGCAGGGGGATGTCGCCGAGCACGTGCGTGCCGTCGAGGAGGCGGGCGCGCGGGCGGTCCCGGTGCGGCGGCTGGCGGAGATCGAGGCGGCCGACGGCATCGTGATACCGGGCGGGGAATCGACCACGCTGTGGCGGCTCGCCGTGGCGTTCGACCTGCTGGACCCGCTGCGGAAGCTGATCGCCGGCGGGATGCCCGCGTTCGGCTCGTGCGCCGGGATGATCATGCTGGCGGACCGGCTGGCCGACGGGGCCAGTGGACAGCAGGTCCTCGGCGGCATCGACATGACGGTGCGGCGGAACGCGTATGGCCGCCAGATCGATTCTTTCGAGCGGCCGGTGGTCCTGGATGGCCTCGGCGACGAGCCGTACCACGCCGTGTTCATCCGCGCTCCCTGGGCGGAGCAGGTGGGGCCGGGCGTATCCGTCCTGGGCACGGACGGCGGTAGGATCGTCGCCGTCCAGCAGGGTCCGCTGCTGGCGACGGCGTTCCACCCGGAGCTGACCCCGGACCGGCGCGTACACGAGCTTTTCGTATCGATGGTGAAGGGAACCTGAGGTCTCATGAGCGGCCACTCCAAGTGGGCAACCACCAAGCACAAGAAGGCGGTGGTGGACGCCAAGCGCGGCAAGCTTTTCGCCAAGCTGATCAAGAACGTCGAGGTGGCGGCCAGGACCGGAGGCGGTGACCCGGCCGGCAACCCGACGCTGTTCGACGCCATCCAGAAGGCCAAGAAGAGCTCGGTGCCGAACGACAACATCGACCGCGCCGTCCGCCGCGGTTCGGGCCAGGAGGCGGGCGGCGCCCAGTACGAGAACATCACCTACGAGGGGTACGCCCCCGGCGGCGTGGCCGTGCTGGTGCAGTGCCTGACCGACAACCGCAACCGCGCGGCCTCCGACGTGCGGGTCGCGTTCACCCGCAACGGCGGCTCGATGGCCGACCCCGGCTCGGTGTCGTACCTGTTCAACCGCAAGGGCGTCGTGATCGTCAACAAGACCGGCTCGCTGACCGAGGACGACGTCCTCACCGCGGTGCTCGACGCGGGGGCGGAGGAGGTCAACGACCTCGGCGATGCCTTCGAGGTCATCTCCGAGGCGACGGACATGGTCCCGGTGCGCACGGCCCTGCAGGACGCGGGGATCGACTACGAGTCGGCCGACGCGGCGATGCTGCCGACCATGGAGGTCGACCTGGAGGAGGACACCGCGCGCAAGGTGCTGAGGCTCATCGACGCCCTCGAGGACTCCGACGACGTCCAGGACGTGTACGCGAACTACAACGTCCCCGACGACATCATGGAGAAGATCGACGCGTGACGGCCGGGTGATGCCTCGTGACTGAGGTGGAGATCAGGCCGCTCGGGCCGGACGACGACATGGACGCCCAGCTCGACCTGGTAGAACGGGTCTTCGGCGTGGTGTCGGCGGCGGAACGGGAGAACCGGAAGCGACGCGTCGCCGAGAACATCGCCCAGGGCAGGTTCCTGGGGGCATTCGTCCAAGGCCGGCCGGCGGGCTCGGCGGCCTACCTGGACATGCGCCAGTGGTGGCACGGGCGGCCCGTGCCGATGGCCGGGGTGACCAGCGTCAAGGTCGCGCCCGAGCACCGTGGCCGCGGGATCGGCCGCCGGATGATGACCGAGCTGCTCGGCCAGATCGCCGAGCGCGGCTACCCGGTGTCGGCGCTGTACCCGGCCACGATGCCGGTCTACCGGTCGCTGGGCTGGGAACCGGCCGGCGGCCGGTACAAGGTGACCGTCCCGTCCAGGGAACTGCGCTCGCTGCTCGGACCGGACAGCGCCGCTTTCCCGGACGATACCGTCGCCTTCCCGGAGGGCGGTGTGCGCCCCCATGGCTCCGCGGCGCCCGGCGCCGAGGTCCGCCGGGCCACCCCGGACGACGCCGCCGAGGTCATCGAGGTGCTCGGCAAGGTCCACGAGGCCGGCCGGCACAGCGGGCCGCTGACCCGGGACGCCGAATCGGTCCGGCGGTGGCTGGACCGGGATGCCCCGTACGCCTACCTGGCCGCTGACGGCTTCCTCGCCTACCAGTGGAACGGCGACGACGAGATGTACGCCGAGCGGATCGTCGCGGCGTCCGCGGAAACATGCCGCGCACTGTGGTCGGTGCTGGCCTCGCACTCCTCGACGGCCCGGACGATCCGCGCGAAGCTCGCCCCGGAGGACCCGCTGTGGTGGCTCACCCGGGAGCGGGACGTCGCCCTCGCCCAGCGTTCCCTGTGGATGCTGCGGATCGTCGACGCCCCCGCCGCCATCGCGGGGCGCGGCTTCCCGCTATCGGTGTCGCTCAGCGTTCCGCTGGTCGTCCGCGATCCGGCGCGGCCGTCTAACGACGGCCGCTGGCGACTGGAGATCGCCGGGGGCAAGGGCACCCTGACCCAGGAGGCGTCGTCGGCCAGCGCGACGCACGCGGCCGTCGGGGCGCACGCGGTCGGAGGAGCGCACGTAGCCGGCGGGGCGCACGAGGTCGGCGGGGCACAGACAGTCGGCGGGGCGCAGGCGGCGAGCGGAGCGCACGTGGCCGGCAGGGCACACGCGGCGAGCGTCGGCGAGGACGAACCGCTGACCCTCGGCGCCCGCGGCCTGGCCGCCCTTTACGGCGGCACGCCGATGACGACCCTGCGCCACGCCGGCCTGGTCTCCGGCGGCTCCCCGGACACCGACGCCGCCCTTGACGCCGCCTTCCCTGGCCCATCGTTCATGCTCGACGACTTCTGACCTGCTTAGCTGTGTCGTTTTGGGCGCGCAGCCTGCCCGCCGATTCGCTTTCTACCGTTAAACGCCGATATGCCGGAACTTAAAATTCCGTCATATCGGTCATCGGGCGCTCAGTTCGGGATACTGAGCGCTTAGCTGTGTCCTTTGGGGCCTGGCAGCACCCAAAGGACACAGCTAAGGAGGTCGCGGCGACACGCGGGGGGAGGGCGAGACACGCCGGGCCGCGGACGGTAAGTTCATTCGCGAACAGATGTTCGTGGCTGACGAAAACGCCGGCCCGACAATCGGACGGTGATGCTCGACGTGAAGCCCTACGCCGCGGGAACCCCGGCAGCCATGGGGACCCCGGCAGCCATGGGGACCCCGGCAGCCGCGGAAACCCCCGCAGCCGCGGGAACCTCGGCAGCTACGGGAACCCAAGCAGCTACGGGAACCCCGGCAGCCGCGGGAGGCCGGCGGAGGGCCGCCCGGGTGCTCGGCGTGGATCCGGGCCTGACCCGCTGCGGTCTTGGCGTCGTCGAGGGCGCGCCCGGTCGCCCGCCGAGGCTCGTCGCCGTCGGCGTCATCCGAACGCCCGCGGAGGACGGCATCGCAGCCCGCCTGCTCACCATCGAGCAGGAGGTCGAGCGCTGGCTGACCGAGCACCGGCCGGACACGGTCGCGGTCGAGCGGGTGTTCAGCCAGCACAACGTCCGGACCGTGATGGGCACCGCGCAGGCCGGAGCGGTCGCGATCGTCTGCGCCGCCAGGCGGGGGCTTCCGGTCGCCCTGCACACGCCCAGCGAGGTGAAGGCGGCGGTCACCGGGAACGGCCGCGCGGACAAGGACCAGGTGACCACGATGGTGTCGCGGCTGCTGCGGTTGCCGGAACGGCCGCGCCCGGCGGACGCCGCCGACGCGCTGGCGCTGGCGATCTGCCACCTGTGGCGCACGCCGATGCCACTGATAACAGCAACAAATGGGGTATCCGGGTGATGGCCGCGCGAACGGTCGCCGGGTGATGGCCGTGAACGGCCCCCAGGTGATAACAGCAACAGGCGAGGATAACGGAGACAAGCGGCGACGCAATGGCGCAGGAGGACGGACATGATCGCGCACCTGAACGGGACGGTAAGCGGCGTCGGCCCGGACGGCGCCGTCATCGACGTCGGCGGCGTCGGGTTGCGGGTCCAGTGCACCCCGGACACCCTCAGCGCGCTTAAGCCCGGCGAGAAGGCGCAGGTCGCCACGAGCCTCGTGGTCCGGGAGGACTCCCTCACCCTGTTCGGCTTCGGCGACGACGACGAGCGGAACGTCTTCGAGCTCTTGCAGACCGCCAGCGGCGTCGGCCCCCGGCTGGCCCTGGCCATGCTCGCCGTGCACTCCCCGGACGCGCTGCGCAAGGCCGTCTCGAACGAGGACCTGAACGCGCTGACCATGGTCCCCGGCATCGGCAAGAAGGGCGCGCAGCGCATCGTCCTTGAGCTCAAGGATCGCCTCGGCGCGCCCGGCGACCTGGCGGGGCCGGGCGCGGCTCCGAGGCCGGCGCCCCGGCAGTCCTGGCGGGACCAGGTCACCTCCGGCCTGGTTAACCTCGGCTGGTCGGCCCGGGACGCCGAGCAGGCGGTCGCCGCCGTCGAGGCCGAGCACGCCGAGGCGGTCGCGCCGGGCGGCGACGAGCCGCCGCTCGATGTGCCCACCGCCCTCCGCGCCGCGCTCAGGAGGCTCAGCAAGAAGTGAGCGCCGACGACCGGATCAGCCGCGCCGAGCAGGCCGAGCTCGACCGCCGCCAGGAAACTGATAACAGCAACAAGCGGGATGGCGGTGGCGGGGCCGCTGGTGACGGTGCCGGTGGCGGCGGGGCCGCTGACGGCGGTGGCCTGGCTGGTGGCGTCGCTGGCGGCATCGAGGGCGAGCGCCTCGTCTCGCCGCTTGCCGATGGCGACGAGAAGGCGATCGAGAGCGCGCTGCGCCCCAAGCGCCTGGGCGACTTCGTCGGCCAGGCCCGTGTCCGCGAGCAGCTCTCCCTCCTGCTGAAGAGCGCCCTGCGCCGCCAGCGGCCCCCGGACCACGTGCTGTTGTCCGGCCCGCCAGGCCTCGGCAAGACCACGATCGCGATGATCATCGCCGCCGAGCTGGGCGCTCCGCTCCGCATCACCAGCGGGCCGGCGATCGAGCGCTCCGGCGACCTCGCGGCGGTCCTGTCCACCTTGACCGACGGCGAGGTCGTCTTCATCGACGAGATTCACCGCCTCGCCCGCCCCGCCGAGGAGATGCTGTACCTCGCGATGGAGGACTTCCGGGTCGACGTGGTCGTCGGGAAGGGGCCCGGCGCCACCGCGATCCCGCTGGACATCGCGCCGTTCACGCTGGTCGGCGCCACGACCAGGGCGGGGCTGCTGCCCGCCCCCCTGCGTGACAGGTTCGGCTTCACCGCGCACCTCGACTTCTACCAGCCCGAAGAGCTCGGCGTCATCGTCCGCCGCTCGGCCGGCCTGCTGGGCGTGACGATCGACGACGGCGGCGTGGGGGAGCTGAGTACCAGGTCCCGCGGCACCCCCCGGATCGCCAACCGGCTGCTGCGCCGGGTGCGGGATTTCGCGGAGATCCGCGCCGACGGCGTCGTCACCCGCGACGTCGCCCGCGCCGCGCTGGAGCTGTACGAGGTCGACGAGCTGGGCCTGGACCGCCTGGACCGCGCGGTGCTCGACGCGCTGGTGCGCCGGTTCGGCGGCGGCCCGGTGGGCCTGTCCACCCTCGCCGTCGCGGTGGGGGAGGAGGGCGAGACCGTCGAGGTGGTCGCCGAGCCGTTCCTGGTCCGCAACGGCCTGCTCGCCCGCACCCCGCGCGGTCGCGTCGCCACTCGCGCGTGCTGGGAGCACCTGGGCCTCGTCCCGCCCCCAACCTCGGAAAACCCAACCCTTTTCGACTGAACGGATAGTCCCGCCTGCGCAGCGCCCGCCTCCTCCCCCAGTCGTATCCGCGCGACGATCATGTCCGCGTAACGATCATGGCTGGAAACCTCGTAGGGTGTAGTTGCGTTTTTCATATCGCCGCTACACTGCGCAAGTTGGCACGAACCGTCATCGGTGACGACGGCGCGGGGCCGGCGAGCGAATAGTCAACCCGGAAGGATGCCCCGGTGATGGGGACGAGTATGCACCTACTGGCCACGGGGCAGAGCGGTTCGTCGAGCGGCTCTAGCTCCATATTCCTGATCGTGATCGTGATCGCCTTCGTGGGCATCTACATGGTGATGATCAGGCCACAGCGCCGCCGTCAGCAGCAGCTCCAGCAGCAGCAGAACTCGGTGCGCCCCGGCGCGCGGGTTCGCACGACCGCGGGCATGTACGCCACGGTGGTCGCGGTCGATGACGACGACGTGGTGCTCGAGGTGGCCCCGGACGTCGAGGTGCGCTACATGAAGCGCGCGATCATGGACGTGATCAGCCCGGGAGAGGAGCCCGAGGGCCCTGAGGACTCCTACGAGGGCGAGGACACCGAGGACACCGAGGACGTGGATGACTCGACCACCGACGAGTCCGACGAGTCCGACGAGTCCGAGGAGTACGAGTCCGACGACGAGGCGACCTCCGATGAAGAGGAGGAGGCCGAGACCGTGGAGGCGGCGGCCAAGTCCGGCGGTACGAAGGACTGACGCGCTAGCTCACACAGCTCAGAGGCAGGCGATAAGTGGCTCCCCCTAGACGAACCGGCCCGCGCCCAGTCCGGGCGCTGGCCGCGCTGGCCGTGCTGATCCTGATCATGCTGATCGCGATCACCGGCTCGGACACGCTGAGCCCCGGCAAGTGGTCCAGCCAGTTCAAGGTCGGCCTGGGACTGGACCTGTCCAGCGGCACCCAGGTGACGCTGCGGGCGTACACCACGAGCGGCAAGCCGCCGACAGCGGGTGACATGGCCCAGGCGATCAACATCCTGGAATCCCGGGTGAACGGGACCGGCAACACCGGTGCCACCGTGCAGCAGCAGGGCGGCGACCAGATCAACGTGTCGGTCCCCGGCAAGAGCTCCGAGCAGGTCATCAACCTGATCAGCTCCACCGCCCGGCTGCGGGTCCGCCCGGTGCTGCTCGCGCAGCCATACATACCGAGCAGCGGGAAAAGCAGCAGCGGGAGCAACTCGTCCGCCAACCCGAGCGGGTCCGCCTCGCCCTCGGCCTCCCCGTCGTCGAGCGCCTCGTCGAAGCCCAGCCCCAGTTCCACCTCGACAGCCAAGACCTCCGCCCTGACCGTGCCGGACGGCGCCACTCCGAGCCCGGCGGCCCTGGCGAAGGCCGGCTCGTCCGCCTCGCCGCCGGCCAGCCCCGCGCCGAGCCCGAGCGGGTCGCCATCGTCCGCCGGCCCCTACGGCGACAAGAGCAAGGTCAACGCCGCCACCATGAAGCTGTTCAACAAGCTGGTGTGCAAGCCGGGGCCGAACGCGAACACGGTGGACAACAGCTGGAAGCAGACCGTCGGCTACACCAACGAGAAGTCCCAGTGGGACATCACCGGCAACCAGATCGTGTCGTGTGATGCCAAGGGCACCAAGTACGTGCTGGGCCCGGCCGTCTTCACCGGCCCGGACGTCACCTCGGTCAGCCCCCAGCTCGAGCAGAACTCCACCAGCTGGGTCGTCGCCATCACGCTGAACTCCCAGGCCACCAAGGCGTGGGGCCAGCTGACCAGCACCCAGGCCAGCAAGTACTACCCCGGTGCCCAAAGCGACCCGAACGACGAGTTCCTCGACATGACCGGGGTCGTGCTGGACGGCAACGTGGTCTCCGCGCCCGAGACCACGACCGCGCTGACCGGGGGCAATTTCCAGATCCAGGGCGGTGGCTCGGGCTTCACCGAGCAGCAGGCGACCAACCTCTCGAACGTCATCAAGTACGGCCAGCTGCCGCTGAACTTCCAGCGGCTGGACGTCACCTCGATCTCCCCGACGCTCGGCCACGACTCGCTGGTCGCGGGGTTGATCGCCGGGGCCATCGGGCTGGCGGTGGTGGTCGTCTACCTGCTCTGCTACTACCGGGGCCTCGGCCTCGTGTCGGTGTCCAGCCTGCTTATCGCCGCGCTGCTGGCCTACCTGGCCGTGGTGCTGCTCAGCCGGTACCAGAGCTTCACCATGGAGCTGGCCGGGATCGCCGGCCTCATCGTGGCGATCGGCATCACCGCGGACTCGTTCATCGTGTTCTTCGAGCGATTGCGGGACGAGGTGCGGGACGGCAAGCAGCTGCGCCCGGCGGTGGAGAGCGGCTGGAGGCGCGCCCGGCGCACGGTCCTGGTGTCGGACACCGTGTCGTTCCTCGCGGCGGTCCTGCTGTACCAGTTCGCCACCAGCGACGTGCAGGGCTTCGCCTACACGCTCGGCCTGACCACGCTGATCGACGTGCTCGTGGTCTTCATGTTCACCAAGCCGATGGTGACGCTGCTGGCCGGGACGAAGTTCTTCGGCGGCGGGCATCCCTGGTCCGGGCTCGACCCCAGGCGGCTCGGCTCCCGGGCCCCCTGGCGATCCGGCATCCGGCGCCAGCGGCGCACGACGCGTACGAGGGAGGCATGATGGCCCGCCTCGGCCAGATTCCCGGGCGGCTGTACCGCGGCGAGGTCTCCGTCCGCATCGTCCAGCGGCAGAAGATGTGGTATGCGATCTCCGGCCTCATCCTGCTGATCAGCATCGTCGCGCTGCTGGTACGCGGCCTGAACTTCAGCGTGGAGTTCAAGGGCGGCTCGATCTTCCAGTTCCCCGCGCACTCGGCATCGGCGGCCGTGCAGGGCAAGATCTCCCGCATCGTGACGGCGGCCGGCGGCGGCTCGTCGGTCGTGGTGCAGCACGTCTCCGGTCTGCACCAGCAGTGGCAGGTGCAGACCGGGACGCTGGCCAACGCCGCGCAGAACGCCGTCCAGCACGCGCTGCAGCACGCGTTCGGCATCACGTCGAAGAACATGAACGTGCAGACCGTCGGCCCCACCTGGGGCGGCGAGGTCACCGGCAAGGCGGTCGAGGCGCTGATCATCTTCCTGGTCGTGATCGTGGTGTACCTGTCGATCGCGTTCGAGTGGAAGATGGCGGCCAGCGCGTTCGTGGCGCTGCTGCACGACATCGTGATCGCGACCGGCATCTACGCGCTGATCGGCTTCCAGGTCAGCCCGACCACGGTGATCGGCCTGCTGACGATCCTCGGCTACTCGCTGTACGACACGGTGGTGGTGTTCGACAAGGTCAGGGAGAACACGGCCGGCCTGCTCACCACGGCCAAGTCCACCTACACCGACGCGGCGAACCTGGCGCTGAACCAGACCCTGGTCCGGTCCATCAACACGTCGCTGACCGCGCTGCTGCCGGTCGCGTCGATCCTGTTCATCGGCGGGGCGCTCCTCGGCACCGGCACGCTCAACGACCTGTCCCTGGTGCTGTTCGTCGGCATGCTGTCCGGCACCTACTCCTCGCTGTGCATCGCCACCCCGGTGCTCGCCGACCTCAAGGAGCGCGAGCCCCGGTACAAGGAACTCGCCGTCAAGGTGCAGCGCAAGCTGGCCGGGGGCCGCGCCGCCCAGCGGGCACAGTCCGGGACCGAGACCCGAGCGGCTGGCGTCCCCGCGGACGCGGACGGTGCCCAGGAGGATGGTGACGCCGGAAGCGCCCAGGATGACGCCGGCGAGGCGGTGACGGTCTCGTCGACGGCCGGATCGGCCGCCGGGCCGGGCGCCCAGCGGCGGACCACCGTCCGGCAGCAGCAGCGCCGCGGCGGTAGCGCTCAGCGCCGCTCCGGGACCAGGAAGAAGAAGAGGTAGCCCGCGGTGGCCCTGTCCTCGGAGGAAGCGGGCATCGCCGGCCTGATCGCCTCCCGTGTCCGCGACGTGCCCGACTACCCGCAGCCAGGCGTGCTGTTCAAGGACATCACGCCGCTGCTGGCCGACCCGGAGGCGTTCGGCGCGGTGGTGGACGCCCTCGCCTCCCTGTTCGCCGAGGGCGAGGTCGGCCCGGTGAACAAGGTGGCGGGCATCGAGGCGCGCGGGTTCATCCTCGCCGCACCGGTCGCGCTGGCGATCGGGGCCGGGTTCGTCCCCATCAGGAAGAAGGGCAAGCTGCCCGCCGCGACCCACGCCGAGTCCTACCAGCTGGAGTACGGGAGCGCCACGATCGAAGTGCACACCGACGCGTTCGCGTCAGGGGACCGGGTGCTGATCGTGGACGACGTGCTCGCGACGGGCGGCACCGCCCGCGCCACCGCGAACCTGGTCGCCAGGACCGGCGCGGAGCTAGCGGGCGTCGCCGTCCTGATGGAGCTGTCGTTCCTGGACGGTCGCGCCGCCCTGGACGGCATCGACCTTCGCTCCCTCGTCACGATCTGACTCGCCCCGTCGTCCCAACCGGGAAACCGGAGCCCCAATCGGGAACCCCGTCGTCAATCGGGGGACTGTGGCCCCTGGGGTTTATGCCAGGACATAGACTGGTGGCTCGGCAGATGCGAGGAGCGTGAGTGGCCGGTGATGTGATGCCCACCGCCACGGCCAGCGCCGGTGCTGCCCGGATCGGGAATACGGCGGACGTTCGGGGGAATGGACGCGGGACAACTGACCAGGCGACGGCGACCCGGCCGGAGGGCGGCGTGCCCGCCGGGCAGCAGGCGCCCCGGGGAGTAGAGCCCGTCGGGGTACGCCGTCGCCTCGCGAGGCTCGGCGCCCAGCGGGGGTCCGGAGTGAATCCTGTTCTCGAACCGCTCATCAAGACCATCCGCGCTACCCACCCCAAGGCAGACGTCCGGACGGTGGAGCGGGCCTACGACGTCGCCGCCTACTGGCACCGTGACCAGAAGCGCAAGAGCGGCGATCCTTACATCACGCACCCGCTGGCCGTCGCGGCCATCCTGGCCGAGCTGGGGATGAACACCGAGACGATCTGCGCCGCGCTGCTGCACGACACCGTCGAGGACACCCCGTACACGCTGGCGGAGCTGCGCGGGGAATTCGGCGACGACGTCGCGGGCCTCGTCGACGGCGTGACCAAGCTGGACAAGGTCAAGTACGGCGAGGCCGCCGCCGCCGAGACCGTCCGCAAGATGGTCATCGCGATGTCGCGGGACATCCGGGTGCTGGTCATCAAGCTCGCCGACCGGCTGCACAACATGCGGACGCTGCGCCACCTGCGCCGCGAGAAGCAAGAGGAGAAGGCCCGCGAAGTCCTGGAGATCTTCGCGCCGCTCGCGCACCGGCTCGGCATGAACACGGTCAAGTGGGAGCTCGAGGATCTCGCGTTCGTCACCATGTACCCCAAGCGGTACGACGAGATCGCCCGCCTCGTCGCGCAACGGGCCCCGCGAAGAGACCAGTTCCTCCAAGAGGTCATCACGGAGCTGTCGAGGGACCTGCGGGAAGCGAAGATCAAGGGAACCGTCACCGGCCGGCCCAAGCACTACTACTCGATCTACCAGAAGATGATCGCGCACGACGTCGGCTTCGACGAGATCTACGACCTGGTGGGCATCCGGGTTCTCGTCCACTCGGTGCGTGACTGCTACGCGACGCTCGGCACCATCCACGCGCGGTGGAACCCGGTTCCCGGCCGGTTCAAGGACTACATCGCGATGCCCAAGTTCAACATGTACCAGTCGCTGCACACGGCCGTGATCGGCCCCGACGGGAACCCGGTCGAGCTGCAGATCCGCACCTGGGACATGCACAAGCGGGCCGAGTACGGCGTGGCCGCGCACTGGAAGTACAAGGAGGACGTGATCCTTCGCGGCCGCAAGCCCGATGGGCTCGCGCGCGGCGGGGGATCGTCGCGGGACGACGCCACCGAGATGGCGTGGCTGCGCCAGCTGGTGGACTGGCAGCGGGAGACCGAGGATCCCGAGGAATTCCTGGACTCGCTGCGATTCGACCTGGCCGGGACCGAGGTGTACGTGTACACCCCCAAGGGCGAGGTGGTCCGGCTTCCCCAGGACGCCACCCCGGTCGATTTCGCGTACGCGATCCATACGGAGGTCGGGCACCGCACTATCGGCGCCCGGGTCAACGGGCGGCTCGTGGCCCTGGAGTCCATGCTGGAGACCGGGGACACCGTCGAGATATTCACCTCCAAGGCGGCCGAGGCGGGACCGAACAGGGACTGGCTCGACTTCGTCAAGAGCGCCCGCGCCCGGAACAAGATCCGGCAGTGGTTCACCAAGGAGCGGCGTGAGGCCGCCGTCGAGGCGGGCAAGGACCAGATCGCCAAGGTGATGCGCAAGCAGGGCCTGCCGCTGCAGCGCATGACCAGCGCGGACACGCTGCGGGCGCTGGCCCGCGACCTGCATTACGCCGACGTGTCCATGCTGTACGCGGCCGTCGGCGAGGGCCGGATCAGCGCCCAGTCGGTCGTCGGCAAGCTCGTGGACATGGTCAGGCCGGCCGAGGATCTCGCCGAGACGGCCACCCCGGTCACCGCGCTGACCGAGCGCCGCCAGCAGCGCGGCGCGTCGGACTCCGGTGTCGAGGTGGAAGGCGCCTCCGAGGTGTGGGTGCGGCTGTCCAAGTGCTGCACGCCGGTTCCCGGCGACGAGATCTCCGGGTTCGTCACCCACGGGCACGGGGTGTCGGTCCACCGCGTGGACTGCCCCAACCTCGCGCACCTGACCGGAACGCAGCGGGAGCGGATGGTTCCCGTGCGCTGGGCGCCGAGCGACGCCTCGGTGTTCCTGGTGGGCATCCAGGTCGAGGCCCTCGACCGGACCAAGCTGCTCGCCGACGTGACCCGGGTGCTGTCGGAGCAGCACGTGAACATCCTGTCCGCGTCGGTGACGACGACACGGGACCGGGTCGCGATCAGCCGCTTCAGCTTCGAGATGGGAGACCCCAAGCACCTCGGCGCCGTCCTCCGCGCCGTCCGCGGCGTCGACGGCGTCTACGACGTCTACCGCATGACCAGTTAGCCGGAGAACTCCTCTAGGGTCTTCTCGGCTTCGGCGAGCCAGGCCCGGCGGGCCTCCAGGGCCTCTTCGGCCTCGCGGATGCCCGCCTCGTCACCGCGCTGCCTGGCCTTCGCCAGCTGCGCCTCCAGTGACGTGATAGCGGTCTTGAGCTGTTTCACCGTGCTCTCGGCGCGGGCGATGGCCTCCGGATTGGTGCGCTTCCACTGGGCGCCCTCGGCCTTGCGGACCGCGTCCTCGACGCGGCGCAGGCCGGACTCGAGCCGGTCGCGCATGTCGCGCGGCACCGGGCCGGCCTGATCCCAGCGGTCCTGGACCGACCGCAGCGCGGCCTTGGCGGCGCGGGCGTCGGAGACCGGCAGCAGGGCCTGCGCCTCCTTCAGCAGGCCCTCCTTCACGGTGGCGTTGTCGCGGAACTCGGCGTCACGTGCGGCGAACACCTCCGACCGGGCGCCGAAGAACTTGTCCTGCGCGGCGCGGAACCGCTTCCACAGCTCCGCCTCGGCCTCGCGGCCGGCCCGCCCGGCCTCCTTCCAGGCCCGCATCAGCTCCCGGTACGCGCTGGCGGTCGCCCCCCAGTCGGTGGAGTCCGAGAGCGCCTCGGCTTCGGTGACGAGCTCCTCCTTGCGGATCCGCACCTGCTCCCGCTCGGCCTCCAGGTTGGAGAAGTACGCCTTGCGGCGCTTGGTGAAGGCGTTGCGGGCCGCCGACAGCCGCTTCCACAGGGCCGCCTCGACCGGCCGGTCGGCGTGCGGGGCGGCCTTCCACTCCTCGAGCAGCTGGCTCATCCGCTCGCCGCTCGCCTTCCAGTGGGTGGCCTCGACGGCGATCCGCTCGGCCTCGGCGACGATGCGCTCCTTGATGTCGCGCGCGGCCTCCCTGGCGTGCTCACGGGCGACCCGGACCTCCTCGCGGCGTTCGCTGACGCGCGTGGTGAGCGCCTCAAGACGGGCCTTCAGGCTGTCCAGGTCGCCGAGGGCGCTGGCGTCGGTGACGCTGGCCAGCAGCTTGCTCACGGCGGCCTGCGCCTGGCCGGGCGCGATATCGGTCGCGGCGAGCCGCTGCTCGAGCAGGGTGACCTCGGTTTCCAGCGACTGGAACTTACGCCGGAAGAACGCCAGCGCCTCCTCCGGGCTCCCCGCCGCCCACGAGCCGATCACCCGCTCACCCTCGGCGGTACGCACGTAGACCGTTCCGTCTTCGTCTACCCGACCCCATGGGTCGCTGGCGGTGGTCACGGGCGAACCTCCTGGTGTCCTGCCGCCACCGGGGCGGCGTGCTGTTCAGCTCTTGTTGATCGTGACGCTCTTGATGACGACCTTCTTTGCGGGTACGCCTCCGCCGGCTGACGAATAGGTGCACGAAGTGCCTGCTTTAGCCACATTCTGGAGGATATCCAGTCCAGAGGTAATAGTCCCGAACGGGGTGTAGCTGGCAGGCAGGTTCGTGTTCTTGAACACCAGGAAGAACTGGCTGCCGTTGGTGTTCTTGCCGCTGTTGGCCATCGCGACGGTTCCGGCCGGGTACGTGGCGCCCTTCAGGTTCTCGTCGGCGAACGTGTACCCAGGCCCGCCGGAGCCAAGCGATGAAGACGAGCAGGACAGGGTCTGCGACGCCTTGGCCGTCGGGTCGCCGCACTGCAGCATGTACAGCCCGCTGCTGTCGGACAGGCGATGGCACTGGCTGTTGTTCCAGAAGTTCGCGTCGGCCAGGTGCGCGAACGAGTTGACGGCGCAGGTCGCCTTGGAATTCAGCAGCTTGATGCCGATCGGCCCCAGGTTCGTGTTGATGGTCGCGGTGTAGGTGGCCTTGTAGTCCGGGGTGGCCGGGGGCAGGCTCACCGGCTTCGAGGCGGTACCGGACTTGGTGTAGGTGCAGTGCTTGGCTGGCTCGGTGACCGATGCCGCACTGGCCGTGGGGCTCGCGGACGGGCTCGCCGAACCGCTCTTGGACGGGCTCGCGTGCGACTTGCCCGTCGAGCCGCCGGCGAAGACAGCCGTCAGGCCCGCGGCGATGCCGATCACCGCGAGGATGACCAGTCCGATCCCGGTCCACCGGCGGATCTTGCGCTGTCGCTCCTGGCGCTCCGCGCGCCTGCGCTCGTAGCGCTCCCGTGCGCGCTTGCGCTGCCGCTCCTTGTTGCCCGGCACGGTGGTGAACCTCCTGAATCACGAACTGTGTAACTGTCATGACACGCGGATGACAAATGCGATAAATCGCGAATCGCCCGCGTTGGCCGCGATAGGGGACGATCGTTCGCGAATCGTACCTGTCCGCCGCGCGGATCGGTACCCGTTGTTATCGGTTCGCAGTATGGACCGGTGACTCGGTAACCTGTCTGCGTGTTCGTGACAGGCTTTCCCGGCCGACATTGACGAGCCCCTCACCCGTTTACCGGCTGAAGCCTATCGTGATGCTGCTCACGCACGATCACCCTGAGCACTGGTAACTACTGGAGAACGACTTGAGCGAGCCTTGGTGTACAGGCGAGCGGGAGATACCACTGAGCGAGCCTTGGTTCCTAGGCGAGCTGGAGGAACTGAGCGAGCCTTGGTGTATAGGCGAGCGGGAGGAACCTTGATACGGACCCATGAGGCCGGGACCCTTCGTCCGGAGGACGAAGGGGAACGGGTGGTACTGGCGGGCTGGGTCGCGCGGCGGCGCGACCACGGTGGCGTGGTGTTCATCGACGTGCGGGACGCCAGCGGCGTCGTGCC
>JAFMRC010000046.1:16521-22463 GCA_017354375.1 Nocardiopsaceae bacterium
CGCGAGGAGGATAGCGTCCACGACCTGCGCGCCGAGTTCTGCGTCAAGGTCACCGGCGAGGTCCGCGTCCGGCCCGAGGGCAATGAGAACCCCGAGCTGCCCACCGGCGCGGTCGAGGTCGTCGCCAGTGAGGTCGAGGTCCTGTCGGAGGCCGACCCGCTGCCGTTCAGCGTCGAGGGCGACATGGACATCTCCGAGGACGTCCGGATCAAGTACCGCTACCTGGACATCCGCCGCGAGGAGACCGGCCGCGCGCTGCGGGTTCGCTCCGAGGCCTCCTACCTGCTGTCCGACGTGATGCGCGGCAACGGCTTCGTGAACGTCGAGACCCCGTACCTGACCCGGTCCACGCCCGAGGGCGCCCGCGACTTCCTGGTCCCGGTCCGGCTGCGGCCCGGGAACTGGTACGCGCTGCCGCAGTCGCCGCAGCTGTTCAAGCAGCTGCTGATGGTCGGCGGCATGGAGCGGTACTACCAGCTGGCGCGGTGCTTCCGCGACGAGGACTCCCGCTCCGACCGGCAGCCGGAGTTCACCCAGATCGACCTGGAGATGTCGTTCGTCACCCGCGAGGACGTGATCAGGGTCGGCGAGGAGATCGTGTCCCGGCTGTGGAGTGAGATCGTCGGCTACGAGATCCCGCTGCCGCTGCCCCGGATCACGTACGCGGACGCGATGGCGCGGTACGGGTCGGACAAGCCGGACCTTCGCTTCGGATGCGAGATAACCGACCTGTCGCAGTATTTCGCCGGGACGTCGTTCCGGGTGTTCCAGCAGCCCTACGTTGGCGCGGTCGTCATGCCCGGCGGCGCCTCCCAGGCCCGCCGCGAGCTGGACGCCTGGCAGGACTGGGCCAAGGCCCGCGGGGCTCGCGGGCTGGCGTACGTGCTCATCGGCCCCGACGGCTCGGTGGGCGGCCCGGTCGCCAAGAACCTTTCTTCCTCCGAACGGGACGGGCTGGCTGCCGCGGTCACGGCTTCGCCGGGTGACTGCGTGTTCTTCGCCGCGGGCGAGGCCCTCGCGTCCCAGGACCTGCTGGGCGCCGCGCGGCTGGAGATCGGCCGGCGCTGCGGGCTGATCGACGAATCCGAGTGGTCGTTCCTGTGGGTGGTGGACGCGCCCATGTTCGAGCCCACCGACGAGGGCGGCTGGACCTCGGTGCACCACCCGTTCACGGCCCCGCTGCCCGAATGGGCGGGCAAGTTCGCGTCCCAGCCGGGCGAGGCCCTGGCCGACGCCTACGACATGGTGTGCAACGGCTACGAGATCGGCGGCGGCTCGATCCGGATCCACCGCCAGGCCATGCAGCAGGCGGTTTTCGACACCATCGGGCTGTCGGAAACCGAGGCGCGCTCGCAGTTCGGGTTCCTGCTGGACGCGTTCAAGTACGGGCCGCCGCCGCACGGCGGCATGGCGTTCGGCTGGGACCGGGTGATCATGCTGCTCGCGGGCGCGGAGACGATCCGCGACGTGATCGCCTTCCCGAAGACCGCCAGCGGTGCCGACCCCCTCACCGGAGCCCCCACCCAGATCACCCCCGCCCAGCGCAAGGAAGCCGGCATCGACGCCCAGCCCGCCGGTTAGGGCAGGTTGCGGGACGGATCGCCCGGGTCTATGCCCGCCCGCAGGAAGGCGTCCCGCACCGCGGCCGTAAGGTCCGGGGCCGTGAGGTCGCCATCGTCGGCCGCCGTGACCGCGTGGCGGGTGAGGGCCTCGGCCAGCGTGGCCGACCGGTGCTCGCCGAAGCTCAGCCCGCGCATGTCCGGCCGGGGGTCGGCCGGCTCACGGGCCGTCGACACGCCAGGGGCGGCCGGGCGGGCGAACACGGACGTCCCGGTCCCGATGCCGGGCACATCCCGGACGGCCTCCGCGACGCGCCGCGCCAGGTCGTCGTCCTGGTCCCCGGCGTACAGCACGAGCGCGTCGCGCCGCGGAAGCATGACGGGCGAGGACGCCACCTTGACGCGGTAGCGGGCACTCGTCTCCGCGAGCGCCCCCAGCACGGCGCTCCAGGCGGCGAATGCCGCGTCCATGCTGGTCAGGTGCACGTAAACCCGCAGTATCGAGCCGCCGGGACCCCACTGCGCGGGTGAGTCGGCAAGGAAGAACCCCGACGATAGCGCCGGACGGTCCGCGGGGACGCGCACGAGCGCGGACTCGCCGTCCTCGTCGTCCGCGCCGTCCACGGCGGACGGGTACCGCTCGATGACCCGCTCGCCGGGCATCCATACGCCCACGCCGTCGAGCCGGACAAGGAGATCGTCCCCGCTGGCGTCCAGCACCGGCACGCGCTGGAGCGCATCCCGGTACGGCATCAGCTCGCGGAACCGGGCATCGGCAGCCCGGTCGCGCAGGCTCCGCCCGGCGGGGATGTCCGGCCGCACCCACCCGGCGTGCAGTTCCTCGTAGATGGCCCCCGCCAGCAGCGGCCGCAACGACTCCGCGCCGTCCGCCGACAGCCGCCGCCGCCCGACCGTGGCGCCGCGGCCGTCCGGGCTCACCGTGACCGTGCGCAGCGCCTCGGCGACGCGGGGGCTGAGGGCGTCGTTCACGACGCGTTCAGGCCGATCGTGCGGGCCGCCGCGCCGGGCGCGTCCATCAGCGCCCGGCCGATGCCGGCCGCGGCCCGGTCAACGGCATCGAGCCGGATGCTGTACCGGGCCCCGGCGAGGAGACGGTCGTACATGTGCCATCCCGCGAACGCGGTGGCCCGGGCGGCCAGCCCGGGGTCGTGATCGGGCCGCGCCTCGCGGTACCCGCGCCAGAAGGCGGATATCACGGGGCGCGCCTGCTCGATGCCGTCTTCGTAGTGCCGCATGATGTCGTCGTGTGATGGAGCCGCCGGGACGGGCCCGGTCCGCCGCGTGACCGCGCGGTGCAGCCACTCCCCGGCGCAGCTTCCCACGTCACGGGCGGGATCCTCCAGGCGGAACTCCTCCCAGTCCACGAGGTACGGCAGTTCCCGGGTAGCGGGGAACAGGAACTGGTCCAGCCTCAGGTCGCAGTGAGCGGGCACCCGGGGCGCACGCTCGGACTGGGCGAGCAAGCGGTCAACGGCGGCAGCCAGTGCCGCGTCTCGTTGCATGAGCCGCCACGCCTTCAGCTCGCCGGCGCTGCACGAGCGGAACATTGGCAACGGCAGGCCGCGCAGCAGGGCGGCCGACGGCAGCGGTGGGGGGCCGCCGCCCATGAGGGCGGAGATGCCGGCGTCCGGCGCCGGCATTTCGTGGACAACGCCGACCGCGCTGCCCGCGATGAACGCCCGGCCCGTTCCCGTCCATTGGCGGAGTTCCAGCCCGCCGCCGCCCGCCGCGTCATCGATGAGCTCGAAGACCATGAGAAGGGACGGCTCATCCCAGCCCAGGACGCGCGGCGTGATGTCGGGGGCGCGGCTCGCGGACATCTGGCCGAAGGCCAGCGATCGCCGCATTCGCGCCCGGGCGTCCGCGGCCTGGCCGGTGAAGCGCTTGACGAAGACCTGTCGCCCTTTCCCCGTCCGTCCCGCCCAGTTCTCATTGCGGCCGGGCGCCTGTACCGGGGACGTCAGTCCTCGAGGCAATGCAGGGTGGTGGTCATGACCGTCGTCGTCGGCATGGAACGCGGCTGCGACGCCTCGGTCCGGCCGAGCTCGTCCGCGTCGGTGTACGTGCTGTACCCGGCGACGATTTCAGCGGCTGATTTCACTAAGCCCTCCCGGTCTATTGTGCGGCAGCGCGAAAGCGCATTAAAATACGTAATTTTCGCGAAAGGGAACTCTTCGCTTAAGGAAATCATATCTGTTCGTACCGGTGCTAGTGCTGATTGGTCCCGGTATTCGAAGGGCGTCCATTTCGATTTTCATCGATTATTGACCGCCCGTCGTGGCCTGGCCGCTGGCTATGCGGATACCGTCCATGCGGATGCGAGGCCATCGCACGGAGTAGGCTCAGGCTGTGGACAGTTTGTTCGATGAGGCGGGGGAGCGGGCTGCGGCTGGCGCGGCGCCGCTCGCGGTGCGGATGCGCCCGCGCGGGCTGGAGGAGGTGCTCGGCCAGGAGCACCTGACGGCTCCCGGCACCGCGTTCCGCAAGCTCATCGACAACGACGCGCCGATGTCGCTGGTGCTATGGGGGCCGCCGGGCACCGGGAAGACCACCCTCGCCTACGTGGTCAGCCAGGTCACCAGGCGGAAGTTCACCGAGCTTTCGGCCGTCACCGCGGGCGTCAAGGACGTGCGTGCCGCCATCGACGCCGCGCGCCGGGACCTCGGCCTGCATAACCGGCAGACCGTGCTGTTCATCGACGAGGTGCACCGGTTCAGCAAGACCCAGCAGGACGCGCTGCTGCCCGCCGTGGAGAACCGCTGGGTCAGCTTCATCGGCGCCACCACCGAGAATCCGTCCTTCTCCGTGGTCTCCCCGCTGCTGTCCCGGTCCCTGCTGCTGACCTTGCGGCCCCTCGACGACGACGACATCCGCGCCCTCGTCCGGAAGGCGATCGCGGACGAGCGCGGCCTCGGCGGGACCGTCACCGTCGATGACGATGCCCTCGAGCACCTGGTCCGACTGGCCGGGGGCGACGGACGGCGCGCCCTCACCTACCTGGAGGCGGCGGCGCTCGGCTCGGAGACCATCGACACCGCGACCGTCGAGCGCGCCGTGGACCGGGCCGCGGTCCGCTACGACCGGGACGGCGACCAGCACTACGACGTGATCAGCGCGTTCATCAAGTCGATGCGGGGCAGCGACGCCGACGCGGCGCTGCACTACCTGGCGCGGATGATCGAGGCCGGGGAGGACCCCCGGTTCATCGCCCGCCGCCTCGTCGTGCACGCCTCCGAGGACGTCGGGATGGCCGACCCGACCGCGCTGACCACGGCGGTGGCCGCCGCCCAGGCGGTCGAGCTCGTCGGCCTGCCCGAGGCGCGGATCAACCTCGCGCAAGCGGTGATCCACATCGCGCTCGCGCCGAAGTCCAACGCGGTCGTGGCGGCGATCGGCGCCGCGCAGGCCGACGTGCGGGCCGGGCTTATCGGGGCCGTGCCGTCACACCTGCGCGACGCGCACTACCCTGGTGCGAGGCGGCTTGGCCACGGCGCCGGGTATGTCTACCCACACGACCTGCCCGAGGGCATCGCGGCCCAGCGGTACGCGCCCGACGCGATCGCGGGCCGCACGTACTATGAGCCCACCACGCACGGCATGGAAGCCCGTTTTTCCGAACGGGTCGAGCGGATCCGGTCGGTCCTGCGAGCCGCCGGCGACCCGGGCGACGACGGGCGGGGACGCACACCAAACGAGGGGAACAGGGAATGAGCGAGCCTTGGTCTGCAGGCGAGCGGGAGGGCACAGTATGGGGATCACCGGCATTGCCGTTATCGCGGCCCTGATCGCGGCGGTGAGCTTCGCCGTGCTCACGCTGACCGCCGTGTTCGTGGCGTTCCGGCTGAACGCGGTGCTGCGCGCCGCGACCGCCCTGATCCGGGAGGCGGGCGAGGGGCACGAGACCGTGCTCGCCCGGGTGAACGCCGCGGTGGAGCGGACCAACGCCCAGCTGGACCGCACCGAGGCCGTCACCTCCGGGATGGACAAGCTCGGCGAGGGGATGCACGAGCTGAGCGAGCAGGTCAGCGCGCTGACCGCGTTCGGCCGCACGATGGCGGGCGCGGTAGTCAACGGCCCGGCCGGCAAGGCGGCGGCCATCGCCTACGGGGTCAGGCACGCCGTCGTGCTCAGGAGGAACGGCGGGCGGGCCCTGGCTGGAGAGGTCGTGGACGGGGAGCAGGCGCCACGATCCGTTCGGGATAAAGGGCCTGTGATTTCTGCCCGGTCGAAGAGGGAGCCCCGCCGGTGATCCGCCGCGGGTTCTGGGTCGCGGTCGGGGCGGCCGGGGGGATCATGGGATACCGGCGCGCCGTCGCCGCCGGGCGCGCCGTGTCGGGCGCCACGGCGGCCTGGAGGGGTGAC
>JAFMRC010000200.1 GCA_017354375.1 Nocardiopsaceae bacterium
CCTGCGGCGCCGTCGGCGGCACCCGCGCGGCTCGCCGCGGCCGGGCTCGCCAAGCAGTACGGCCACGTGACGGCGCTGGACGGGATCTCCGTCGAGTTCAAGCCCGGCCTGACCGGCATCGTCGGCGACAACGGCGCGGGCAAGTCGACGCTGATGCGGATCCTGTCCGGCGTCGAGGTGGCCGACGAGGGCTCGGTGCTGGTGGACGGACGGCCGACGGCGTTCGGGTCGGCCAGGGACGCCCGGCTGGCCGGAATCGAGTCCCTCTACCAGGACCTGGCGCTGGTCGACACCATGTCGGTGGCGGACAACATCTTCCTCGGCCGGGAGGTAACGCGCCGGATCCTCGGCGTCCGCATGGTCGACCGCCCCCGGATGCGCGCCGAAGCCGACCAGGTGCTCACCACGGTCCGGATCGCGATGCCCACGTCGAAGGCTGGCGTCCGGCAGCTGAGCGGTGGCCAGCGGCAGGCGGTCGCCATCGCCAGGGCGCTGCACTTCAAGGCCCGGGTGCTGCTGCTCGATGAGCCCACGGCCGCGCTCGGCCCCCGGGAGACCGCTGCCTTCCTGGGCCTGATCCGCGAGGTGGCCGACCGCGGCGAGACGGTGGTGATGGTCGGCCACAACCTGCCGCAGATGCTGGAGCTCGCCGACCACCTGCTGGTGATGCGCGCCGGCCAGGTCCGCGCGGCCCTCAGCCCCGCCGAGACGTCGCTCCGTGACCTCGCCGAGCTGATGGTCGGCTCCGCCTAGCGTCCGGCTTAAGCGGAGCCGGTCACGGACCGCCCGGGGCAGGCTGGCGACGACCAGCTCGTGGGAGTGGCCGATCATCCACCGGATCTCGCTGTCGTCGATGGAGCCGTCGAGTTCGATGGTGTTCCAGTGCCGCTTGTTCAAGTGGTAGCCGGGGCGGACCGCCGGGTAGCTCGCTCGTAGTTCCAGGGCCAGGTCCGGGTCGCACTTGAGGCTCACGCTGGCCGGGGTGCCCTCAAGCGGGACGAGGGCGAACATGCGGCCTCCGGCCTTGAACACCGCCACGCCCTCGCCGAACGGGTAGTCCTCGGCCGCGCCCGGCAGCGCCGCGCACGCGTCGAGCAGGTCGTCCCGGGTCATGCCGGCTGGCCTGGCGGGACCGGGACCACCCCGCCGACTGCTGTTGAGTCAGTCATCGCACTCACAGCATAGGCGCCCTGCTGGCCCTCCTTCCCCGCCGCCGGGAAATCGCGACGCCGACGAGGCACAGCGCGCCCCCGGCGAGGGCCGGCCAGCTCGGGATCTCGTTGAGGACGGCCCAGGACATCAGCACCGTCAGCGGCGGTATCGCGTAGACGGTCGCGCCCATCTTCCCGGCCGACGTCCGGGACAGCGCGTACGCCCAGGTGGTGAACGCCACCGCGGTCGGGAACAGGCCCAGGTACGCCACGCTGAGCGTGGCCGGCCAGGGAGCGCTGGCGAGCTGGGACGCGAGCTGGCCGCCGAAGGGCAGGCAGGCGGCGGCCCCGACCGCGCAGCCGAGCGTGGTCACCTGCAGCGCCGACGCGTGCCGGAGCGCGGGCTTCTGCGCGACCGCGCTGGCGGCGTAGGACACCGCCGCGAGCGCGCACAGCAGGATCCCGGATGCCGGGGCGTGCCCGGCCGAGGTCGCGGAGATCCCGACCACCACCGCGCCGCCGAAGGAGATCGTGATCCCGGCTACCAGGCCGGATGGGAACCCCTCCCCGAGCAGCCAGCCGCCCAGCAACGCGATCAGCACCGGGCCGGTACTCGTGATCATCGACGTCGTGCCCGCGTCGACCTCCTGCTCCCCCCAGTTCAGCGCCACCATGTAGACGCCGAACCACAGCACCCCGGTGACCGCGATACCCGGCCACGCGGCGCGGGGCGGCCACCCCTCCCGGCGCCCCAGGCAGACCAGGCCAAGCGCTACCGCCCCGACCAGCAGCCTGCCCAGCGCCAGCGCGCCCGGGGAAAAGTAGTGTCCCGCGCCGCGGATCGCGACGAAGGCCGACGCCCACAGCACAACCGTCACGCCCGCTGCGGCTAGCGCCAGCCGGCTCGGGCGTCCCTCCGCGGCCCGGCGGGCCGCCGGGCCGGAATCCAGGTGATCAGAACGCATTCGCCAATTCTCGCCCGCGAATGCTCCAACCAACATTGAATTATCGTCGCGCGGGAGGATGACCAGACGCCACCTCGCCGCTACCGGAACAGCGCTAGCTCGCCCTCACCGGCGCAGGGCTCGGCCGCGTCCAGGGCCGCGTCGAACGCACGCGGCTGGTAGCCGACCAGGAACGCCAGGGCGAGCCGCAGCCCCTCCGGGCCGAGCGCCTTCAGGCGGGACTCCCGGTCGGCGAGCTGGGCGCGGCGCTCGTCCGGGACCGGCCAAAGCGACAGCGCGCCGTGGGGGTGGTCGGTGATGATGGGTTCCATGGTGCTTCACCTCGTATCTAGGTGGAGGGCCAAGGGCCGCTTCGGTGGTGGTGCACCGGGGCGGCCCGCTTGGCGATGACATGGCGATTTTATCGGACTCCTGTTCGATTCAGGAGGAGGCGACCGCGTGTCGCGGGGGTAGGGACGCTCGATTGCGCAATTGGGCGCGCTATGATGCGTTCGATTGCGTAATCGGGCGCCCTGTGGCATCAACCGGTGATCACGGGTCGCGCGCGGGGACTCGCCGAGCACGCGCTGGTATTGCCGGAAGAAGTGCGGGTAATCGGTGTACCCGAGGTCCGCCGCGAGCACGGACAGGTCGGTGTCCGGCGAGCCGAACAGCGTGGTCGCCGCCTGCTGCAACCGCCGACACTCGATCAGCCACTTCGGGGTCAGCCCGGTATGGGAACGCACGAGCCGTTCCAGGCTGCGGGGCGATACCCCCAGGCACGCGGCGAGGTCGGCGGCACGGGTCAGGTCCGGGTCTTCCTCTGCCAGGCGGCAGGCCTCGTTGACGAGCCGGCCGCGGTCATCGACCCTGGCCGCAACCGGGAGGAGCCAGTCACGCAATATCCGCACGATCTGGTCCCGCACGATCTCGCCCTGGGAGCCGACCGAGGCAGCCATGTGGTCGGCCGAGTCCGCCATGACCTCCCGGATCCGTCCAGCGGAGGCCGCGCCGGCGGAGGTAGCGCCGACGAGTGTCGCGGACAGCGGTTCGCTGGAGCCGGCCAGCGCGACGGGGTCGGTGGCGGTGAGCAGGGGGCCGGCCGCCGGCCGGAACAGGATGCCAACGGCCCAGGAGGTGCCCCGCAGTTCCTGGACATGGACGCGGGAGTCAGGCCCGAAGAGGGCGGCGTACTCCGGCGTGATCACGATGTTAAACGCCGGATACGTCAGGACGCGCTGGGGCCGGACCTCCCCGTCGGGAAGCGACCACCGCGGGACCCACACGTGGCGTACGAGGCCGGACAGGCCAGCACCGAGCTCGAAGCGGTCGAACCTCAGCCCGGCGGACCCCGGGTTGAGATGTCCCTTCGACCTGGGCGACTCGGGCACCGCATCATCCTCCCCGTGGCGGTGTCGGGAAAGTACAAGTATCCCCGATGCCGACATCTATACCGTCGGCCCCATGACCGACAACGCGCCCGCCACGGGCCAGCACACCACCAACGGACTGCCGCACGGCTCGACCTCGCTCACCCCGCACGTGGTGGTGACGCCGGCCGCGCAGGCCATCGATTTCTACCGGGACGTGCTCGGCGCCCGGATCGTCGATGTCACCCGCTTCCCGGGAAGCGACCTGGTGGCACACGCGGTGCTGGACTTCGGCACCGGCATGATGACGCTGAGCGACCCCATGGAATCCTACGGGCTGATAGCGGGCGATCCTGCCCGCGGCGTCACGTACTCGCTGGCGCTGTACGTCCCGAACGTCGATGAGGTGACCGCGAGCGCCGGGGAACACGGCGCCACGATCCGCGAGAAGCCCGCCACGTTCGTCTCGGGGGACCGGTTCGCGTCGATCCTCGACCCGTTCGGCCTGCGGTGGTCGATCATGACACGTGTCGAGGACCTCTCCCCCGCCGAAAGCGCCCGCCGCGTCGCCGACTGGGCCGCGACCCAGCAAGCTTAGCGGGCGCCCGCCGGTCACCAGGGACGGCGGGCGGCCCCGGGTCCGCGAGCGCCCGCAACCAAATCCGATTATCCCGAACGGATGGTCCCGACTCGCCCTCCCCCGGCACCTGCCATCGCTCTATACAAGAGCCCCGGCCTGGCTCGCGCCGGTACGATACCGGTCCATGGGCCTTCGCCGATCCCTGGCGTCAGCCGCCCTGGCCATCGCGCTCACCCCGGCTGTGCTGCTGGCACCGTCGACCGGGAAGACGGGCGGCCGGACGCGCACGCGAACGGCCCGCGCAGCCGTGGCTGCGCGGGCCGTTCGTAAACCGGAACTGAGGCCGCCGTAACGTGCTACGACGACCTGGCGGGCCGCACCGTCCGGGCGAACGCCGAGGAGGACGACGACTGAGCCAGCCGGACGGTGGCGTCGGAGATATGGACGTCCAGCGGCGCGGCACCGACCTCCCGCACCTGCAACTGGGGAGCGTTCTGGCCGGTCGGCGCGTTCGCGGGAACGTTAACGGTCCAGGTGAGGGTCTGGTAGGAGGACTTCAGGTCGATCGCCGGGGTCTGGAAGTCCGCGGCCCCGTTGTACACGTCCATGAACACCTGGCCGGAGCCGGCCACCTTGACCGAGAACTGGTAGGTCTTGCCGTCGGTGACCGACGGGTAGGCATGGGCCCACACCTGCTCCGGCTCGGTCGTCGGCACCTTCCAGGAGATGTCCGGGCCGCCGTCGTAGGTTCCCGCGGTCAGCGTGCCTATCGTGCCGGTCGTGGTGCCGTTCGTGTCGGTCCAGCCGTCGGTCCCGTTGGCGCCGCTCGGGTTGGCGATCAGGTTCGGGCCGGTGGGAGCCGACGGGGTGTAGCCCTGGAGCTGGCCCGCGGAGGGCAGCTTGAGCTCGGCCGCGCCGGAGACCGCCTGGGCGTTCAGTTCCGGCAGCCCGGAGCTCCTGCCCTGGTGGTAGGCCTCGTCGGTGAGCCCCATCTCGCTGGGGGTGGTGAACACGAACTTCTTGCCCACGGTCTTGCCCCACTTGGCCAGGTTCTGCGCGACGGCCAGCATGTCGTGCGGCGAGAGGGTCCACCCGTCGACCAGCGGCTCGAGGAAGTCCGGACTGCTGCCCGGCTGGGCCAGGGCGTCCTGCTCGAGCGTGGTGAGCAGCGCGCTCGGCGTGCTGATGTAGCCGCTCGTCTGGCCGAGGACCGCCGTCTTGCCGTCGCGGGCGTAGGCCAGCGGCGCGCCCACCGAGATGCTCGGCGCTCCCGACGACCGGGCGAGCGCGGCGGTCTGGCTCGGCGCCTCCCAGGAGTCGATCGTGCTCATCGAGTCCTTGTCCATGAACCCGCCGGACAGCTGGCCGAACCGCTGGAGGTCGGGCCCGGTCATCTGCGTGGCGTAGCCGACGCCCGACGGGCCGGGCAGCATCTCGCTGTCCCGGGGAAGGTTCTGGTAGTACCAGCCGATCATGTTGGGCGCGGAGTCGATCATCCCGGGAGGCATGGTCCAGCCCTCGGGAACCGCGCCCAGGTCGGAGGCGTCCTGCGTCCACACGTCGAACATGTGGTGCTCGACGTACTGGGCGTTGTCGCCGTCGCTCACCACGGGCGCCACGTAGACCGTGTTCGGCTGGGCCTTCACGGGCTGCGGCCTGGTCTGGGACAGGCCCGGCAGGCTCGGCATCGCGGCGAAGTCGCTCCCGTTCTCCAGGAAGTCCGAGGCGTTCAGGAACTTCCCCTGCGCGCTGAGGTCCGCGACGTCCGGCTGCTCGTCGGCGATGTAGCCGAGGACCGGGGTATTGGCCGGGCGGGTGCTGAGGATCTTGTTCAGCAGCGGCTTCTGCGACGAGTCGGTAGAGGTCAGGTAGAACACGAACGACTTGGTGGAGATGATGTAGTCGCGCAGCGCTATGGCGCCCGGGTTCAGGATGACCAGGTCCTTGGGGTTCGTCCCGCGCATCAGGTGGGTGAGCTCCCACTGGTAGGCGGCCGTCGGGCTGGCGAAGGTCGTGTTGGCGAAGCTGTGCAGGATCGGGATGCCGTACTTCTTCAGCAGCGGAACCTGGTCGGGGGTGGCTACCATGGCGTCGTCCTGGCCGGCCATGGTGGTGGCCAGGTTGACCGTGTCGGAATCCGACGGGTTGGCGACGATGGCGCCCTTGATGTCGTGGCCGTAGTCGGACAGCAGCGCGTTCAGCTGCCCGGCCGCTCCCTGGCCCTGGCCCTTCAGCGGGCTCCATGTGACGCCGTGGAACACGCCGTCGTTCAGCCAGGTCTGGTCGTCGGAGTTCCACACCACGTACAGCCGGTTCGGCCCCTGCAGCTGGTTATAGGCGCCCTCCAGGGTGGTGGCCGCGAGCTGCTGGCTGGTGGTGGCGCCGGCGCCGAGGGTACTGACGACCATCGTCTTGAACGGCGACAGCTTCGGCCACAGCTCCGGCGCGGAGCCGCTCGTTCTAGCGCTCGCGGTTGCCTGGCTGGCGAGCGGGGCGACCACGAGCCCGGCCACCGCCAGGACTGCTACCACCAGGCCGGCCAGCCACTTTCGCTTGAAGAAGGACAACGTAATACCTCCTACCCGTTGGGGGTTTCCCAAAATTTAATCGGCCGCGCCCAGGACCGAAGCGGACAGCTCCGCGACCTTGTCGGGGAACCAGCAGGCCGCCCGGTGGTTCCCGCCGAGATCGCTGGCGGGCGGGGCCGTGGCGCACTGGTCGGTGGCCAGCGGGCAGCGTCGCCGGAACACGCAGCCGCCGTCGCCGGCGTCCCCGACGTTCCCGGCGTCCCCGGCCGGCGTGAACAGCGCGGCCGCCCGGTCCTCCCGCCGGCTCCTGGCCCGCCTCGGATCGGGGACCGGAAGGCTTTGCAGCAGCGAGCAGGTGTAGGGGTGGCCGGGCCGGGTGATCACGTCCTCGGTGGCCCCCTCCTCCACGATCACGCCGTAGAACATGACCACGATCCGCCCGTCGCCCGCGAAGTACCTGACCACCCCCAGGTCGTGGCTGATGAAGACGTACGCCATCCCGGCGTCCTCGCGGAACCCGAGCATCAGGTCCAGCACCGACACCCGCATGGACACGTCGAGCATGCTGACCGCCTCATCGGCCACGATCAGCCGCGGGTTCAGGCTCGCCGCCCGGGCGATGGCCACCCGCTGCCGCTGCCCGCCCGACAGCTGGTGCGGGTAGCGGTCCAGGAATTCCGGCGACGCGTCCAGGCCGACCCGCCGCAGCGTGTCCAGCAGGAAGTCGTCGAGCTCCCGGCGGCTGACGATCTTGTGGTACATCGGGGCGTAGCCCAGCGTGGTCCGGAGCGGCAGGCCCGGGTTCAGCGAGGCGAACGGATCCTGGTGCACCAGCTGGACGCAGCGGCGGAAGCCGATCGCCTCCCGCCCCGTCATGCCGCTCACGTCCGTTCCGCGGAAGCGGACCGTGCCGCCGGACGGCTCGATGATCCCGCAGCCGATCCGTCCCAGGGTGCTCTTGCCGCAGCCGCTCTCCCCCACCACCGCCACGATCTCCCCGTCGGCCACCCGCAGGCTGACCCCGTCCACCGCCGGCCGGTCGCGGGCGCGGAACCGGTGCGAGACCCCGTCGAGCTCGACGAGGGCGGGGCTCTCAACCCCAGAGCCTTCAACCCCGGATTCCACCGAACGGGTGGCGCGCGGGGCGCGACGCCTGCGCTGGGTCCAGAGGGCGTTCATGCTTTAGTCCCCTCTCGGTTGACCGGATGGCAGGCCACCGCGTTCCCGTGGTCGTCGATGAGTTCCGGGTCGTCCTTCCGGCAGGCATCCTCGGCCAGCGGGCAGCGGGGCGCGAAGCGGCAGCCGGGCGGCAGCCGGTCCATCCGCGGCACCTGGCCGGGAATCGAGGTAGCCGTCCGGCCCGGCTCCAGGACGTTCGGGATCGACTCCAGCAGCGCCCGCACGTAGGGATGGCGGCGCTCGGAGTAGAAAATGGTGTCGATGGGCGCGACCTGGACCATCCGGCCGGCGTACATCACGCCCACGGTGGTGGCCAGCTCGGCCACCACCGACAGGTCGTGCGTCACGAACACGATGGTGACGCCCAGCCTTTCCCTCAGGTCCCGCAGCACGTCGATCACCAGCCGCTGGTTGATGACGTCCAGGGCGGTGGTCGGCTCGTCGAGGATGAGGACCGACGGCTTCAGGACGCAGGCGAAGGCGATGGCCACCCGCTGCTTCATCCCCCCCGACAGCTGGCTCTCGAACCTCCCGAGGACCTGGCCGGGGCTCAGCCGCACCATCTCGAGGAGGTGGTCGAAGTACCGGCGGCCCTCCCGCCGGTCCGGCCACACCTCGGGGTGGGCCTCGAGGACGTGCTCCAGCTGGGCGCCTATCGTCACCACCGGGTTGAAGCTGCTCATGGCGGCCTGGAAGACCACGGCCACCTCCGCCATCCGGGTGCGCCGCAGCTCCTCGGCGGTCATCGACCGCATGCTGCGGCCGCGCAGCAGGATGTCGCCGCCCGCGATCACGCCCGGCTTGGGCACCAGGTTCACCAGCGCCCCGGCCAGGGTGGACTTCCCGCAGCCGCTCTCGCCGACCAGCGCGTACACGTCGCCGTCGCGGACGCTCAGGCTGACGTCATCGACCGCCCGCAGCGTGCCCGCGGGCAGCGCGAAGTCCACCGACAGGTTCCGCGCCTCCAGCACCACGTCACCGGCGCTCGTCGCCGCCTCCGCCGTCACCGCTGACTCCGGTTTCATGCCAGGACTCGCATCCGCGGGTTGAACAGGTCGTCCATCGCCCGGGAGAACAGCACGAAGCCGAACTGCAGCAGGACGATGGCGATCATCGGGGACAGCAAGGTCATGGCGCTGTCCGAGCTGTACAGCGCGCCCTGCCCGATGGCGGTGTTGATCATGATGCCCCAGTTGGTGCCGGACAGCGGGGCGACGCCGAGCAGGAACAGCCCCACCTCGGCGTAGATCGCCGCGGTCACCGCTATCAGGAAGTGGATGGCGACGTACGGGCCGACGTTGGGCAGCAGCTGCCGTCCCACCATGTGCCGCAGCGGGACCGCCTGGCCGCGCGCCGCCTCGATGAAGTCGGCCGACCGCAGGCTCAGCGCCATCGAGCGGACCGGGCGGGCCAGCCCGGCCCAGCCCTGGATCGACAGCACCGCCGCCAGCACCAGCGGGTTGCTGGTGCGGATCACCGCCGCGATCACCAGGATGAGCGGGAGCCCGGGGATGGTCAGGAACACGTCGACGACCCGCATGATCACCGCGTCGGCCGCCCCGGCCAGGTAGCCGGAGATCAGCCCGACGATCACCCCGACGGCGACGGTCATGATGGCCGCCGCCACCCCCACCTCCATGATGGGCCTGGTCCCGATGATGATCTCCGACAGGATGCTGTGCCCGAACCCGTCGGTGCCCAGCGGGAAGCGCCCGGACGGCCCCCGGTACGCCTGGGACGGGTCGGGCGCCACCCCGACCGAGGTCACCGACGGGCCGATCACCGCGACCACGCAGAACACGACGATGATGACGCCGCCGATCGCGGCCGACCGGTCTTCCCGGAGGATGCGCAGCAGGTCCCGGGCGAACCGCAGTCGCCGGCCTCCGTTCGGGAAAATCATGGTTTTCATGTCTTTCATGCGGCCGCCCCCGGTTGCGCCGTCGTCCGCTCGGCGGCCTCGGCGTCCGCCTCCCGGCGGCGCTCGGCGGCCC
>JAFMRC010000445.1 GCA_017354375.1 Nocardiopsaceae bacterium
CTCGACGGCTCGGTAGTCCAGCAGCGGTGACCTGCTGCCGGCCTGAGCAGTCCCGCCATCTTGTCAAAGAGCTTTACTGCCCTGGTTACCAGTAGCGGTGATCTGCTCATATGCCCATTAGCGGTGATCTGCTCATATGCCCATTAGGTAGTCCAGGCTGGCGTCCAGCATGGCGAGGGCCTCCGCGTGCCCGCCCGGAACCCCGTCGCCGCGAGTGCACACCCTGGAATCACCCCCTCGACCCGTTACTCCAATTCTAAGCCGACGTAGCGTGTATTTCAATATGTAGCACCAAGATCATTTTCGAAACTTGCTGCATCAGGCGAATGGTTAAGGAACGCGCACCGGTCAGCTCGGCCAGCATCGGGCGGAGGGTGCTGGCCAGGGCCGGGTCGGAGCGCTCGATCTCGTCGGCGGCGGCCTCGGCGGCGGCGCGCAGCGCCCGGCGGAGTTCCGGTCCGGCCAGCGAGCGCACGAGGGTGGCTTCCAGCGGCCCGGCCAGGCCCGGGGGCAGCAGGTGCGCGCCCTTGTCGTAGGCGGTGGGGTAGCCGAGCCGCAGGCAGGCCAGGGTGATCACCTCGGTGCGCAGGGCGCCGATCCAGTGCTCGGCCTGCCACCAGTGGCCGCGCTCGACGCACATCCGGGCGTGCAGCGCGTGATGCCAGATCAGTCCGGTCACGTAGCGCGCGTCGGGTTCCCGGAACGGCTCCTGCCGCCGGGCCTCGCCGAATACCGTCCGCCACTGCGGCCCGCGCGGGCCGAACGCGTCCTCGGGCGTGAAGGTCAGGTCGATCTCCAGCCATTCCGGCAGCAGGAACACCCGGATGGCCCTTGGCGGGCGGGGCAGGTCCCAGTGGTGCCGCGCTCCGAGCTCGCCGTAGCACCAGTCGGTCCAGCGGGTCACCACCGGCTGCAGCGATCCGCGTACGGCCAGCACCAGGTCGGTGTCGGACCAGCGGTCCCCGTCCCCGGTCCCGTGAGAGCCGGTGAACGCGGCGCCGGTTACGTCCGGGTCATCGGCGGCGCGTTCCAGCAGGGCTGATCGCAGGCGGTCTCTTGTCTCGGGGGTGAACACCGTCATGAGTCCTTTCTGGCCACGGGGCGCAGTCGCAGGGGGCGGGATGAGGCGGGATGATCCGTTCGGTGGAAGGGGTGTTATCGTCGGCTGGGTGAGCCGGGTGCATGATATGGGCGGGCAGACCGGGTTCGGGCCGGTGCCGGTAGGCGATGACGGGACCGTCGCGTTCGAGGCAGACTGGGAGGCGCGGGTGTACGCGCTGGCGGCCGTGCTGCGCCAGCGCGGGCTGTTCAACAGCGACGAGCTGCGGGACGCGATCGAGCGGCTGCCGCCGGGGGAGTACCTGGGCGCCTCGTACTACGAGCAGTGGCTCGGCGCGATCGGCACCGCGCTGGTCTAGGGTCGCGGAGACGCTATCGCGGCCGGGAGAGACGGTATTCCAGGTGGTCGCGGACGGCGGGCCATTCGGCGGCGAGGATGGAGAAGTAGGCGGTGTCGCGGATGGTGCCGTCGGAGGCGGGGCCGTGCGCCCGCCGCACTCCCTCGAACTGGGCGCCGAGGCGGTCAATCGCGGCGCGGGAGGTCTTGTTGCGCGCGTCGGTCTTCAGCGTCACCCGCGCCACGCCCCAGGCCTCGAACGCGTGGGCCAGCAACAGCAGCTTGCACGCGGGGTTCACCCCGGTGCGCCGGGTACCGGCGGCGAGCCAGGTGCTGCCGATCTCCGCGACGGTCGGCGGCTGGTCGTCGGACGGCTCGGGGCCACGGCCCACGCCGGGCGGCCACGGCGGCGGCCAGGCGAACACGTCCAGGTCCAGGAACCGGGTCGATCCGACCACGCGGCCGTCGCCGTGGTGCCGGATGTCCCTGACGTCTCTGATGGCGAAGGGCACCGCGCGCCCGTCGCGGGCCCCGGACAGGGCGGCCCGCACGTACCGGCGCGCGTCCTCCGGCCCGTCGGGCACCCACGTGTGCGCGGAGCGATCCCCGGCCGCGGCCTCCGCCAGGTCCGCCGCGTGCGCGTCGGCGAGGGGCTCCAGCCGCACGCCGTGGCCCTCCAGGGTGAACGGGCTCAGCACCGCGGGCTTAGAAGTCGTCCCAGTGCGGCGGCCGGTCCGCCAGCAGCCGCTCGTCGTCGTCCGGCTCCGGGCTCTCGCCCCAGGTGACGTCTTCGGGATCAGGGGACATGGGTCAAGTCTAGCCAGGCCGTGGGGGGCGGTACCGTCAACTAGGTGTTCGTGGCTGATAACAGCAACAAGCACTCAGTCGAGGTGATAACAGCAAGAAGCGCGGCAGTGCCAGTATCTACAGGAACCTTGTAGGTGAAATCCAGGTTCTCCGGTAGCCGCGCGTTATTCTCGGTATTGTCACATGTCGATATCGGCGAGTGGCCTGCGGTGGGGTGGCGGCGGGTGGCGGTCGAAGGTGTGGCGGGATGGTGGCGCGGCCTGGCGGGCGGGCAATAGAACCACGTTATTGTTAGTTGTGGCACAGCAACTAACGTCTGAGGGGGGATCCCGGCTGCCTGAGCTGAGCCGGCGGCACCGGTACCTGGTGCTGGCCATCTGCTGCCTGAGCCTGTTCATCGTCGGCATGGACTCCACGATCGTGAACGTGGCGCTGCCGTCGATCGGCCGGGACTTCCGGGCCCCGGTCTCCGGCCTGCAGTGGACGGTCGACGCCTACACGCTGGTGGTCGCCAGCCTGCTGATGCTGTCCGGGTCCACCGCGGACCGGATCGGCCGCCGCCGCGTGTTCCAGGCGGGGCTCGTGGTGTTCACCCTCGGCTCCCTGGCCTGCAGCCTCGCGCCGAGCCTCGGCGCCCTGATCGCGTTCCGCGCGCTGCAGGCGGTCGGCGGGTCCATGCTCAATCCGGCCGCGCTGGCGATCGTCACCAACGCGTTCACCGACGCGCGCGAGCGGGCGCAGGCGATCGGGCTGTGGGGCAGCGTGTTCGGCCTGTCGGTGGCGCTCGGCCCGGTGATCGGCGGGGCGCTGGTGAACTCCGCGGGCTGGCGCGCGGTGTTCTGGATCAACATCCCGGTCGGCATCGCCGCCATCGCGCTGACCGCCGCGCGAGTACCGGAGAGCAGGGCGGCCCGGGGCAGGCGCCCCGATCCGTTCGGGCAACTGCTCGTGATCGTCTTCCTGGCGTCGCTCAGCTACGGGATCATCGAGGGGCCGGCCCAGGGGTGGGGATCGGCCCGGATCGGTGCCTGCTTCGCGGTGGCCGCGGTCGCCCTCGCCGTCTTCGGCGGCTACGAGCCGCGGCGGGCCGACCCCCTGGTCGACCTGCGGTTCTTCCGCAGCCTGCCGTTCTCCGGCGCCGCCGTGATGGCCGTGCTCGCGATGGGCGCGCTGTCCGGCTTCCTGTTCCTGATGACCCTGTACCTGCAGGACGTGCGCGGCTACCGGCCGCTGGCCGCCGGGCTGTTCCTGCTGCCGATGGCGTTCGCGATGGCCTGCTCGGCGCCGCTGGCCGGCCGGGTGACCGGTGCCCGCGGCACCCGGATCCCCCTGGTCATCGCCGGACTCGGGCTGATCGCGGGCGGGCTCCTGCTCACCCGCCTGACCGACGCCACGCCCGCGTGGTACCTCGTGGTCAGCGGCCTGGTGTTCGGCCTCGGGATGGGCTGGGTGAACACGCCGATCACCAACACCGCGATCTCCGGCATGCCCCGCTCGCAGGCCGGCGTCGCCACCGGCATCGCCGCCACCTCCCGCCAGACGGGGACCTCCCTCGGCGTCGCCGTCATGGGCTCGGTGCTCGCCGCGAACCTGCACGGCCCGATGCGCTCCTCCTTCGCCGCCGCCGCGGCGGGGGGCTGGTGGATCATGGTCGCGGCCGGCGCGGCCGTCGGCGCCCTGGCGCTGGCGACCACCGGCCGCAG
>JAFMRC010000047.1 GCA_017354375.1 Nocardiopsaceae bacterium
GGCCAGCGTCCGCCCCGGCGGCGGCCGGGCCGCGCTGCGCGTCGCAGGCCGCGACGCGAGCAGGTTCGAGGGGACGATCACCGCCCGCGACGACGGCACGTTCACCGTCCTGCGGGACGGCAAGGCGGAGCCGTGGCCGTGCCCGGCCAGCCAGGCGCCCGAGCTGCGGGCGCTGCTGCTGCTGCGGGATACCGTGTGCTCCCTGCTGGACGCGGAGAAGGCGTCGGCGGAGGACACGCCGCAGGTCGCGGAGCTGCGGGCGCGGCTGAACCGGGAGTACGACGCCTGCGTGGCGGCGCACGGTCCGCTGAACCGCGTGTCGTGGCGGCGCACCGGCCGCACCGACGAGGCCGGCAACCCGAAGTGGGCGCGGCAGGCCCCGGCCCAGGGCGGGTTCCGGCAGGACCCGTACGCGGCTGCCGTGTACGCGCTCGAGGACTTCGACCCCGAGACCGGCGCCGCGTCGAAGGCGCCGATCTTCACCCGGCGGGTGATCGCCGACCGGCAGCCCGCCGAGTCGGCCGAGACGGCGGCGGACGCGATCGCGATCTGCATGGACGCCGACGGGCAGGTCCGGCTGGAGCGCGCGGCCAGCCTGCTCGGCGCCCCGTCGCCGGACGACGCCCGCGCCGCGCTCGGGGACCTGGTCTACGACGAGCCCGGCACCGGCCGCCTGGTCCCGGCCGCGGAGTACCTGTCGGGCAAGGTCCGCGACAAGCTCGCCGAGGCGGAGAAGGCCGCGCAGGCCGACCCGAGGTTCGCGGTGAACGTGGCCGCGCTGCGCGCGGCGCTGCCGGCCGACCTCGGGCCCGGCGAGATCGACGCGCGGCTGGGCGCGTCCTGGATCCCGCCGGAATACGTCCAGCAGGGGCTGCGGGAGATCCTCCAGGACCCGGCCCTGACCGCGGTCAAGGGCTACGGCACGTCCTGGCAGGTCAAGGGCAGCACCCGCAGCGTGGAAGCCCGCGACGTGTACGGCACGGCCGACAAGGACGCGGTCGCCCTGGCCCAGTGCCTGCTGGAGCAGCGGCCGGTCAAGGTGTCCTACTCCATGGACGACCTGACCCCGGCCGAGAGGGAGCAGCTCAGCGCGGCCCGCAGCCGGGAGGACATGGCCGCGTGGATGCGCGCCAGGTCCGGCGCCGCCACCGTGGCCGCCCGGGCCAAGGCCGACGAGCTGTCCGACCGGTTCGCCGAGTGGCTGTGGGAAGACCCGCAGCGCACCGCCGAACTAGCCCGGATCTACAACGAGAAGTTCAACTCCCTCGTCCTGCGCTCCTACGACGACGCCCGGCCGCGGCTGCCCGGCCTGGCCGAGTGGTTCAAGCCCTTCGACCACCAGTACGCCGCAGTCGCGCGGATCGTCAGCGAGCCCGCCGCCCTGCTCGCCCACGAGGTCGGCGCCGGGAAGACCGCCGAGATGGCGATGGGCTGCATGGAGCTGCGCCGCCTCGGGCTGGCGTCCAAGCCCGCGATCGTCGTCCCCAACCACATGCTGGAGCAATTCCAGCGCGAGTTCCTCCAGCTCTACCCGCAAGCCGCGGTACTGGCCGCCGGGAAAAGCGACCTGGAGAAGAACCGGCGGCACGCGTTCATCGCCCGCATCGCCACAGGCGACTGGGACGCCGTCATCATGTCCCGGTCGGTGTTCGAGCGGATCCCGATGAGCGCGGCCGAGCAGGAACGCTACATCAACGCCAAGCTCGCCGCCTACGACGCGTGGCTGGAGAAGGCCGCCAGCGAGTCCGACGACACCCGGATGGTCAAGCGGATGGAAAAGCAGCGCCTGAGCTTCGAGGAACGACTCAAGCGCAAGCTCACCCACGCCCTCGACGCCGGCATCTCCTGGGAGCAGACCGGCATCGACTACCTGTTCATCGATGAGGCCCACGGCTACAAGAACCGCGACACCCGGTCCAACAGCCCGTCGCTGGACATCGACGGCTCCGGCCGCGCGGCCGACCTGGAGGCGAAGCTCGACTACCTGCGCCGGGAGAACGGGCAGCGGATCGTCACGTTCGCGACTGCCACCCCGATCGCCAACAGCATGACCGAGGCGTACGTGATGCTCAGCTACCTGCGCCCGGACCTGCTCACGGACGCGGGCATCGAGGACTTCGACGGCTGGGCCGGCTCGTTCGCCTCCACCGTCGCGGACGTCGAAGTCGCCCCCGAAGGCGGCCTGCGGGTCAAGGAACGCGTCGCCCGCTTCCGGAACCTGCCCGAGCTGCTGCTGATGTGGCGGGTCGTCGCCGACGTCAAGACCGCCGAGGACCTGAACCTGCCCGTCCCGGACCTGGCGGACGGCAAGGCCGAGGTCGTCACCATCCCCCCGTCGGACGAACTGCACCGGTTCATGCTGACCCTGTCCGACCGCGCCGACGACGTCCGCACCGGCCGCGTCGAGCCCAAAGAAGACAACATGCTAAAGATCTCCAGCGACGGACGCGCCGCCGCCCTCGACATGCGGCTCGTCGGCCAGGCGCCGGCGGAGGACGGCAAGCTCGACATCGCCGCGGGCCGGATCGCGGAGATCTACCGCGACACCCGGGACAACGCCTACACCGACCGGGACGGCAACGAGGAACCCGCCCGCGGCAGCCTCCAGATCGTCTTCTGCGAACTGGGAACCCCCACCGGGAACGCCAAGTTCGGCGTCTACGAGTACCTCAAGGCCAAACTCGCCGACCACGGCGTTCCCGCCGCGCAGGTCCGGTTCATGCACGAAGCCCGCAACGACAAGGAGAAGGCCGACCTGTTCGCCGCCGCCCGGTCCGGGAAGGTCTCCGTGCTCATCGGCACCACCGAGCTGATGGGCGTCGGCACCAACGTGCAAAAGCGCGCCGTCGCCCTCCACCACCTGGACTGCCCCTGGCGGCCCGCCGACGTCGCCCAGCGGGAAGGCCGGATCCTGCGCCAGGGCAACCAGAACCCCGCAGTCGCCATCATCCGTTACGTAACGGAGGGCTCGTTTGACGCCTACATGTGGCAGACCGTCCTGCGCAAGGCGAAGTTCATCGCCCAGGTCATGCACGGCTCCCTGGATTCCCGCGAGATGGAGGACATCGGCGGATCGGACGCCCTGTCCTACAGCGAGGTCACCGCCCTGGCCACCGGCGACATGCGGATCCTGGCCAAGGCCAAGGCGGATGCGGAAGTCCAGCGGCTGAGCAAGCTCGAAACCTCCTGGAAGCGCACCAAACGGCATCTCAAGACCAGGATCGCCGACGGCCAGCGTGACCTCCCCCGGCTCCGGGACAAGGCCGCGAAGCTTGACGCGGCCATCGCCCGGCGCACGCCGATGAAGGGCGACGCGTTCCACTGCGAACTCGGCGGCAAGCCCATCCGCAAGCGGGCCGACGCCGCCGACGAGCTCCAGTCCGCGCTGGAGGCCGTCTACCGGGCATCCCGGCTCCGCGACCGCGACCACGACGACGAACCCGGTGGAACGCCCCTGGGCACCTTCGGCGGATTCAGCCTGGAAGCCCGCGCCGGCATGGACAACTTCGGCGTCTACGCCAACCTCAGGTTCCCCGCCATCCCGGGCGCGTCAATCCGGATCCGGCCCGCCGACCCCAAGGCCGGCATCATCACCAAGCTGGAGAACAAGCTGGCCGCCCTGGATGAGGCCCTCTCCGAAACCCGCCAGCAGGTCACCGGCACCGAAGCGGAGATCGAGCGCGCCCGCGCCTCCCTCGACGCTCCCTTCGCCAAGGCCGCCGAACTCGCCCGCGCCCGCTACGAATCCGACCGCCTCGCCGCCGAACTCGGCGGCCAGCAGCCCCCGCCGCAAGAACCCGAAGCCCACGAGACACCCGTCACCGACGCCGGCGCCGAAGCCGACCCCGGCGAGGACGACATCGCCTCCGAGGCGCAGAACGAGACGTGGACCGGCGGCGGGGACACCGAAGCCGACCCCGACGAGGATCTTCTTGAGGACACCGCGCCCGTCAACGACATCGATGACGACGAGTGGGACACCGAGGCAACCGAACCGGCAGAAGCACCAGCAGAAGCAGAAACGGCGGAAACGGCGGAAACGGACCCGGGCACGGCGGATGCCGCACGCGGCCCGGCCAGCGAGGAACCCGGATCCGCCCCTGCCACCTCTGTCACTCCTGCCACCGCTTCCGCGCCCGCTCCCGAACGGGCGCCATCGGGGGAGCCAGCCAGCGCGGCCGGGCCGCACGACGATGCCAGCGCAGGAGGCGCCACCGCACCGCCGCCAGCCAGCCCGGCGGAGGCCGCGCCTGAGCCCGGGCTGCCCCCGGCAGGGACCCAGCCCGTGGAGTCCCACGACGACACGCCCAGCCGGGACGCCACCCCGGCGGAGACAACGCCGGAGCCCGAACTACCTCCCGCCGGAACCCAGCCCGTGGCCTCCCATCGCAGCTGGGGCGGCACGCTGCGCCCCGAGCGGCTGCTGTACGCCGACGGCACCCCGCTGACCGTCCTGGAGGAAACCGAGGACGGTGACGAGGCCCGCCCGGCCACCGCGGCCGGGTGCAAGCCGCTCAGCGAGCACGACGACTACGGGTCAGGGTGCCTCCAGGTCGTGCGCTGGGACGGCGGCGGCTACGGCACCACGCACCCCGCGAGGATCACCCCGCGCGGCACCGACCCGTACGAGGGACTCAGCGAACGGCAGCGCGCACGCTGGGAACTCTTCGACCGGTACGAGTCCTACGGCAATCCCGTCGCCTACATCCCCGCCCGGCTCATCAACCCCGGCGACGTGCTCCAGGTCGAGCGCGGCCCGCGCAGCCGCGTCATGGACATGCGCGAAGTCCAGTCCGCCAGCGTGGACACCACCGGCCTTACGCCCATCCTCCGCATCTCCGTGCGCGGCGTGAAGAACGCACTCCAGTACCCGCCAGACCAAATGGTCGGCGTCCACATCCACCAAGACCACCCCACGCTCGCCGCCACCATCGAGGCCATCACCGGCAGCAGGCCAGCCCAGCCACCGGAACCAGCCCGCGACGACGCGCCCGGCCGGGACGACTCTTCCGCCCCGGACGCCACCCCGGCCGAGCCCGTCGTCCCGCAGCCAGCCCCGCAAGAACCCTTCTCCCCGCAAGAACCCGTCTCCTCGCCGGAACCAGCGACGCCCCCGCCCGCCCCCGCGATCCGGATCGAGCACGACCACCAGGGAACCCGGGTCTACGGAACCAGCAAGTCCCAGACAGCGGTGAGGAACGCGCTCAAGGCCGAGGGCTTCAAGTGGTCACGCCAGGGCTACTGGTACCTCAACCGCTCCTGGTACGAGCACACCCGCGCCACCCGCGTCCGCGGCCTGACCACTGCGCTCGCCACCCTCGGCATCGACTACGAGGTGACCCGCCCAGGGGCAACCCCAGCGGCCCCCGCCAACCCGGCAGTACACCCCATCAGCACCGAACCGGAGACCACTCCCCCGGCACCGCCCGAACCCGCTACCCGACAGGAGACCCAAGCCGAGCCAGCCGCCGCCCCCGCCAGCAGCGAGCCGCAGGCCACTCATTCGGCGGCGGCCAACCCCGCCGTCCCCGCCCAGTCGGAGACCCATGCCGAGGCAACCGCCGCCACCACCGAGCCGGACGCCCCCACTGAGGCGGAGGCGCATGCCGAGCCGGACGCGCATGCCGACACAGGCAGTACCCCGCCTGCGCCAGCTGAGCCCCAGCCTGCCGCGCCCGCACCGGTCGGTGACCTGCACGTAGCCGGTGACGTTGCGCCCGCGCCCGCACCCGCACCCGCACCGGGCTTCGAGCAGGAGTCGCTGTTCGGATCCCCGAACCCAGCCGAAGAGAGCACCAGCACACCCGACCAGGACGACCACACCGAGCCGACACCAAACCCTGGCACTCAACGGCAGGTGGCCGAGCACGACCAACAGCAGCAGATCGAACAAGCCGCGCCCGGCACCCCCACGGCAACGGCAGAAGCAACCGCAGAACCGCCCATCGAGCAGGCGGACAGCGCATCAGCGGCCGACGCCGACAACGCCGACGAGAAGCACGATGTGGCGCCTCAAGACCAGGGAGCCCCGCCGTCAGTTAGCTCCCCTGCGCAAGCCACCGCGATCTCGAACCTAGGAGACATCCCGGTCAACCCGACCCCCCTGGCCGGGCGCAGCCACGCCGAATCCGGCACCAGGAGCATCGAGAGCGACTACCAGGGCTGGATCAGCACCCGCAACCACCAAGACGACTCCCGCCTGCCCAAGGAGCACCCCCGGGTCCGCCAGCTGATCACCCGGTGGCGGGCCGTGCACGCCAAGGGCATCGCCGACGGACCCGGCCCCTCCGCCGCGCGATACCACGCCCTCGCCCACGCGGCGCTATCCCTCGCCACCGCCACCAGCAGCACGGACCACCCCCGCGAGCTGGCCGCGCTGAACCAGCTCGCCACCGACGCCCGCAAGTTCAGCGCCCGCCTCCGCGCCACCGCCGAGCATGCCTTCGCCACCGGAGAAAAAGCCGCCAGGTACCGCGGCGACCAGAGCGGCCGGGACCAGGCCGAACGCGGATCCCGGATCGTCGAGCAGGACTACCGCACCTGGAGCCGCACCGCCGCCCCCGCCGAGGCCGCCCGCGACCTCACCCTCTGGGAACAAGCCCGCCGGGCCGAACTCGCCTGGCACGCCATCCGCCGCTCCGGCCTCCACGACGGCCCCGGACCATCCGCGGCAAGATACAAGGAGCTTGCCGACGCGACCCAGGCCCTCGCCGACGCCTACAGCCCCAGCCTCCCCTCCGCCGCCCTGCTCCCCCTCCTCCAGCTCACCGACCACGCCCGCAAGCACTCCATCCGCCTCGACGCCACCGAGCGCGCGAGAACACGCCAAAGCACCGCCCGCGCCAGCGAGCACAACCACCACAACGGCCGTCCACCGGGAGGCGACCCCTACACCACCCTGCCCAGCGAGCTATCAGCGGTCACGCGCAACGCGCACGCCGCCCAGCACCGCCCTCCCGCCCAACACAGCACGCCGACAGCCGCTGATCCGCCCCCCAGCCGCAACCCCGCGCTCGCCCGTCACGGAGCACGGCCCGAAAGGGACTGAGGGAACTCGGTTAAGGTGAAAACATGCCGATGCCGTTGGAGTTCACGCGTGCGGGGCGCGACGCCGCGATTCGGCAAGCAGCCGGCATTTGCGCGGCCTACGCGGACGCATACGGCGTGAGGGCCGACGACCGGAAAGTCTCCGCTTTCCGTAACCGCCTTGCCCGCGCCGTCAAGCGTCCTGGGTTCGAGGTCGCACTCGCGGGCAGGGGACCGGACGTCGCGGGATTTGCCTTCGGTTACCCACTGCCCGGCGACGATACCTACTGGTGGGCTGGCTTGCGGCCCGAGCCTCCGGAGGGTTTCACGGCGGAGACGGGATCGCGCACGTTCGTCCTTGCGGAGATCGAGGTGCGAAAGGAGCATCAAGGAGGCGGTGTAGGCCGCCAGCTGCATGATCTCCTACTGGGGAGCCGCCATGAGCAGCGAGCGACCCTGGCGGTTAATCCCGGTGCGGAGACACCGCACGAGATCTACCAGCACTGGGGCTGGAGCCTCGCCGGGCAGGTTCCTGGCAGTTCAGGCGACTACTTTGACGCTTACGACCTGTTTGTTCTTGAACTCCAGGGTCAGGACACCCGCGCGTAGAGGCGCAGCTGCTCGTCCAGCTGACGGACGGCGGCCGTCCGGTTCCAGGGCACGAGTGCCCGCCGAAGGCCGCTGATCTGATCGTCCAGGCGCCGGCTGGAACTGCCCACGGCAGTCCTGGCGATCTCGGCGATGAGGGGGCACGCGGCGGCGCCGTCGCCCTGCTGGATGATCGCCTGCGCTTCGAGCGCCTGGGTCATGATGCGGTTGTGGATGTTGGCCGGGTCGATGAGGGCAAGTGAGCGCCTGGCGGCGTCCAGCGCCGCCTCTGGCCGTCCGAGGAGAAGGCTGGTTTCTGCCTTCGTGCCGTGCCTGAATGACTCGTCGTAGAAGTACCACCGGTCAGGAACCTCCGGTCCCGCCTGCATGGCAGTGCCCGCGGTCGCCTCCAGCTCGAGGGCCTGGTCGCATTCGCTGGCCTGGCTGCCGTCGGCGGCGTAGGCGCGGGCGGTGACATCGGCTGCGTAGGCGAGGGCGGCCGGGCTGGCCGATCTGCGAGCCCATGTCTGGGCGGCGACGGCGTGGTCGATGCCGACCCTCGGCTGGCCGGACCAGGTGGCCAGATGGCTCATCGTGCACAGGACGTATGTGACCAGGTCTGTGTCCTGCGCCTCGTGCGCGACGGTCCTGGCCTCGTCGTAGTAGTGGCCCGCGGCGTGGTAGTCGCCCAGATTGAACATGAGCCACCCTGCCAGCTGGGTCAGTTCCGCGTAAGCGGACTTTGCGCGGCGGCCCAGGTGGTCCGGCGGCAGGCTGCGCAGGATCGTGTCGAGCACGTCGCGCTCGGCCATGACGCATTGCAGGGTGACGGCCGGGCCGAGCGTGTCGCCGTGCCGCCGGCAGTCGGCGATGACCGACTGAGCGTGGTCGAGAACGCCGTGGTCCGCCCGGTCCTTGCCGTCGAGTACGCGCGCTAGGCGGTGCTGGTCGTCGGCGATGCGCTCGAAGACGGGTGCCGCGGCGGCGAGCGCGAATGCGCTGCTCAGGCTGAACAGGAGGGTACGCCGGTCAAGGTTCGGGCTGAGCTGTCTTCCCCACATCGTCACGACCTGCGCGAGTTCTGTCACGTCTGCTTCTGTTACCAGGCTGGGCGGCCAGGCCGGGCCTGCCAGCTTCAACTCTACGCCGCCGTCCGCCGGAGCCGGCTCCGCGCTGTCGGCGTGCCGGTAGTCACCCACGTCGGCGACCAGGTCGCCGACGTGGCATTCATAGAGCCGGGCTAGCCGTGCGAGCACGTGCAGGCTGGGTTCGTGGCCGGTCGGGGCGGGCCATTGCTCCCAGTAGGAGATGTGCTTCAGCGTCTTGGGATCCCCGGGCCAGCATGATGTCCAGCGATCGGCGACATCTCCCTGGCTCCAGCCGTGAGCCAGGCGCATCGCCACCCTGGCGTTGACCCGGTACCTGGACCGGAAATCCGCTGCGATCGCGTGCCAGGGCATTCCCTCCGCCCTCATCCGGGCGGACAGTTCCGCGCGCTGCCGGCGCTGGCTCCGCGCTGTCGTCGGCATCCCGTCCTCCCTTCCACCCTGCCGCATCCAGCATCGCGGATCGCGCTGGCCCCGTCACGCCCGGCCGAAGAAGTTCCCGCTCTGAAGGGGAGGAATCCTGCCCCGAAGTTCCCCGCAGCAGTGGATGGCCTGCCAGCGGGTGCGAGATCCATCGTGGACTTGTTCGATACGGGCCTCGATCAGATGGCCCGCCGCGGGCTTCTTACCGGAGGTGTCAGGTGCTTGCACCCCCCGCGACCGGCAACGGGCATGCCCCGCTCGCCTCAGCGGCCCCATCCAGTCCCGTCGACGTAGCGGCCGCCGAGCGGGCCGTTGCTGACCTGCTCCGAGCGCTCGGCGTCCCCGAGGGCAGCGAGGTTGCCGCGAACACGCCACGCCGGGTGTGCGCGGCCCTCGCCGAATTGTTCAGCCCTCCCGCCTTTGAGCTGGCGACCTTCCCGAACACGCACGGACATGGCGACCTGGTGCTCGTGCGCGACGTGCCGTTCACTTCCCTGTGCGCTCATCACCTGCTGCCCTTCGCCGGGTCCGCCCAGATCGGGTACCTGCCCGGCTCTCACCTCGCCGGGCTGTCCAAGCTGGCGCGGGCGGTCAGGTGTGCGGCCGGCGGCCTGCGGCTTCAGGAGGAGATCGGGCAGCAAGTCGCCTCGTTCCTCGATGCCTCGCTCGACTGCGCGGGCGTGGGCGTGCTGCTGACCGCGGAGCACCAGTGCATGACTGCCCGGGGCGCCAAAGCGCACGCGGCCGGCACAGTGACGCTGGCGCTCCGGGGCGCGCTGCGTGACGATCCGCTGCTGCGGGCTGAGTTCCTGGCGCTCGCCGTACCGGGGCGGAGGTGACCGGTGGCTATCACCCCCTATACGGGCGGCCGTCCCGTACCTGCGCATGTGGTCGCGATCGTGTCGGGCGGACTGGACAGCACGACCCTCGCGTACTGGCTCGCCTCCCGGGGAACCAGGCTGACGCTGTTGTCGATCGATTACGGGCAACGCCATTCGAAGGAGCTGGCATTCGCCCGTGAGGCCGCTGGCGCTCTCGGAGCCGACCATCATGCGGCTAACCTCCGGCTCACGGGATGGCTGCGGGACGGGTCGGCTCTCACCTCGCCCGATGCGGATGTGCCGGATGGCCATTACACGGACGAGTCCATGCGCGCCACCGTGGTTCCCAATCGCAACGCGCTGATGCTCGATCTCGCCGTGGCCACGGCGATCACGACAGGCGCGCAGGCGGTCGCGTATGGCGCGCACCTCGGGGACCACGCGGTTTACCCGGACTGCCGCGAGGAGTTCGTCCGCGCCTACGAGCACATGGCCGGGTCGGCGAACGCGGGCTTCCTGACGGAGAACTTCGCGGTGCTGGCCCCGTTCATCTTGATGACCAAGGCGGATATCGCCGCCCTCGCCGTCGAGCTGGGCGTTCCCATCGCCCGGACCTGGTCCTGCTACCGGGGCGGCGATGTTCACTGCGGCACGTGCGGGACGTGCACCGAGCGGCGCGAGGCATTCACGCTGGCCGGCCTGCCGGACCCGACCACTTACGCGAGCTGGTGACCGGCATGTACTCGATCAGCAAGACGTTCTCGTTCGAGGCGGCCCACCACCTGCCGAGCTTGCCGCCCGAGCACAAGTGCTCCCGTGTCCACGGCCACTCCTACACGGTCACGGTTACCGTCGCTGGCAGCGACCTCCACGGGCCAGGCTGGGTCATGGACTTCGCCGGCCTGAACCCCCTGGGCGACTACCTGGCCAGGGTCGTCGACCACCGGGACCTCAACGAGGTGCTTGATTTCGAGCCGACCAGCGAGCGCCTCGCGCGATACCTGCACGACTGGTGCACGGCAGGCATCCGGCTGCCTGCCGGAGCGCGGGTCGAGTCGGTCAGGGTCAGTGAGAAGGCATCATCCACGTTCGTCGAGTACCGCCCCGGAGCGGCATCATGAGCGGGACGGACCTGGTGATCTCGGAGCTGTTCGGCCCGACCTTCCAGGGCGAGGGGCCTTCCATCGGGAGGCTGGCGTCGTTCATGCGGCTGTCCGGGTGCCCGCTTTCCTGCCAGTGGTGTGATACCCCCTGGACCTGGCAGTGGGGCGCATTCGACAAGAACGCCGAGCAGCACGCGATGGCCGCTGCCGACGTGGTCGCGTGGGCGCGGGTGCAGAGAGCCGGGCTGCTGGTCATCACCGGAGGAGAGCCGCTCGTCCAGGCCCGTCAGCTCGCCGGGCTGGTACCGGACCTGATCGCGGCCTGCGGCGAGGTCGAGATCGAGACCAGCGGCATCATCGCGCCACCGGAATCCCTGGCCGGCTCCGGCGCGAGGTACAACGTGTCGCCCAAGCTGGCCAACTCGGGAATCCCGGAGCACAGGCGAATCCGCGGGTCCGCGCTGCGGGCATTCGCCGGGTCAGGAACCGCGCGGTTCAAGTTCGTCGCGCAGTCCCCGTCCGACCTGGACGAGATCGCCCGGCTGCAGGACACCTACGGCCTGGAGCAGGTCTGGGTCATGCCCGAGGCGACGAGCAGCGGGAAAGTCGTCACGCGGATGAGGCAGCTGGCCGACGCGGTGATCAGCCGCGGCTGGAACCTGTCGCCCCGGCTGCACGTGCTGCTGTGGGAGGACACCCGTGGCCGGTAGCACGACAAGGCCCAGGCGGGGGCGTCTTTTCCCGCCAGCCGGCCCGCGCGTGTCTGGTAGCGGGCCATCCGGGCTGGCAGGAAGCGTCCCTGCCGTCTGGGTTACCGACACCCTACCCTCCGCGTGCCTGGAATGGCTACAGGTGGATGGCGGAACGCTGCCCGCGTCACGGTGGCGGGCCGCCGTCCCCATCCGTGACCTGGCTTGGTCCGCCACGCCCGTGACGGCCGACGATGCCCGCCAGCTCGGCCTCGACATCACGGGAGACCCGTTCGCCCCGCTCACCGGCCTTGACTTGCCTACCGCCGCCACGGTCGCGGCGGCCTTGGGCGGACGGCTGCCAACCAGCGCCGAGTGGGAGTGGATGGCCGGCCAGGGCAAGCGCCGCTACCCGTGGGGTGATGACGAGCCGACCCGCGACCACGCCAACCTGCGCGGCCTCGGCCCGGGGCATGCCACGCGCGCCGGTGCCTACCCGGCCGGGGCTACCCCGGCCGGCATCCTGGACGTCGCCGGGAACGTGTGGGAGTGGACCAGCACCCGCGTGGCGGGCGGCGGCGCCACCGTCCGGGGAGGCTCCTGGAACTCGATCTCCCTGTACGCGCAGTGCGGGTTCACCAGCGAGATCCCCGCCGCTACCGCGTCGCCGGGAATCGGGATGCGGGTGGTCAGGCCATGACCAGCTCCCTGGCCGATATGCCAGCCGCTTCCGGCCCGCTCACCTCCAAGCTGGTCATCGCCGGCTGCTCGCGCCGCAAGGCGGACACCCAGCGGCCGGTTCCCGCGCTGGAGCTGTACCAGGGCGGCAGCATCCCGTGGCTGCGCGCCAGAACCGGCGGCGACCCGCGCCTGCGCGCCAGAATCAACGTCCTGTCCGCCGCGCACGGGCTGGTGCCCGCGGACCGGCCGCTGCTCCCCTATGACCGCCAGATGGACCCCGAACGCGCCGCCGAGCTAACCGCGGGGGTCACCGCGGTGCTGGCCCGCGACTGGGCCAGCACCGGGAGGCCACAGGAGATCCTCGTGATCGCCGAGCCGCTGTACCTGGTCCCGCTGGCGGCCATCCTGGCGACCCCCGCCAGGGTCCACTGGATCGCCGACCTGCGCGACACGGCGGCAGCGGGCAGCGTCCTCGACCAGTGGGGCTGGCCATGACCACTGCGACGAGGATCTTCGAGGCAGCCCGGATCTGGCGGCTGGGCTGGGATCACTTCGGCCAGGCCGCCGCCCTCATCGCCGACGCCGAGCGCCCCCACGCGCCCGGTCTCGTCATCGGCGTGGAGCGAGGCGGCCGGGCGCTCGCCACCGCGCTGGCCGCCAGCCTCGGCGTGCCAGCCGTGATGATCGGTGCCAGGCATAACGCCACCGACCAGATCGCGATCCAGGCAACCGGCCAGGTGACCGTGGACCTGTCCCCGCTTGCCGGCACCCGCCTGCCCGGCCGGATCCTGATCGCCGACGACATCTGCGGATCCGGCTGCACCCTGGCCGCCGTCAGCCGTGCACTGTCCGGGGAACACCGCCCGGTCTCCATCCGGGCCGCCGTGCTGTGCCGCAACGCCGGCAGCGCCCTGGCCCCCGACACCTGGGTCTGGGACGTCGCCGACTGGGTCTCCTTCCCCTGGGAGCCCGAGCCCGGAATGTCCACCGAGCTGCTGCCGCCCCCGACCGCTGCGAGGCATCCGTGAACATCGCGTTCGTCCTGCTCACCTACGCCCCCGACGCGCCCGCCGGCCTGGAGCGCAGCACCGCCGCCCTCATGGCCGGGCTGCGCGAACTCGGCCACCGCGTCATCATGCTCACCGCCGCCGGGAAGAACCCGCACGGCGACCCTGACCTCATCGAACTTCCCGTCACGCTGCCTGATCCCGCCACCGAAGATGACCTCCTCCGCGCCCTGGCCGACCCGGAGCCGGTCACCCGAACGATCCGGGAAATCCTCACGGCGCATCAGGCCGGCATCGTCTGCTGGGCGGACGCGTCCTGGGGCCTGGGCTACCTCGCCCCGGCCCCCGCAAGGACGCGGACCGTGCTCAAGGTAGCCGTCGTGCGCGATGACGACCTCATGGCCCGCGCACTCGCCGCCGCACCCGGCAGGGTCATCACCAACAGCCCCTTCCTGATCAGCCACGCGGCCGACGCCGGCCTGGACGTGACGGGATGGGCGGCCGTCCCCAACGCCCTGCTCGCCACAGCCACCCCGCCGGAACCCGCCCGGCGCGAGGACCTGCGCCGACACGGTCCCGTGCGGATCGCCGTCCGGGCCGAGCCGCACAAGGGAATCGCGGAACTCATCGCCGCGATCCCCCCGGAGCTGGACAGGACGGTAGAGATTGCGCTTGCCGCCGCCGGGTTCGAGTACTGGCCCGGCATGCAGGACGAAGTCCTCGGCACCTGCCGGGAGACTGCCCGCAGAGCCCCGTGCGAGGTACGGATACTCCCGCCGCTCAGCTGGCGGGACGTGCCCGGTTTCCTCGCCGACGCGGCACTGACAATCATCTCGACCACCAGTCCCGAGTCGTGGTGCAACGCCGCCGCCGAGGCCCTCAGCGGCGGAACGCCGGTCATCGCCTACGACGCCGGCCACGTCCCGGCACTGGCCGGCCCGGCCGGCGAGATGGTGCCGCCCGGCGCCCCGCCTGATGCCCTGTGGGCAGCGGCGACCAGGCTGCTCGCCGACCCGCGCGCCTACCATGCCGCATCCGCGGCAGCTCCTGCCCAGGTCCGGCCGCATTCTCCTGCCGCGTCCGCCGCGGCCTTCCTCTCCGCTGTTTCCTGACGTCGCCGCCATCACCTCATACGGTACGGAGGACCCGTGTTCCCTTTCCCCGCCTTCCTCGGCCTCGCCCCGGGCGATTGCGCCCTCGTGGTGGGAACCCATCCGGACGATGAATCCCTCGGCCCGGGGGGCACCGTCGCCCGGCTCGCCGCCGCCGGGATCAAGACCCACGTACTCGCGATTTCCTGTCCCGCTGGCGGACGGCCTGCTGACGTCCGGGTTTCCGAGTTCAACGCGGCCTGTGATGCCCTGGGCGTGGCAGGCCGACGGGTCGCCTGGACTTGCGGGCCGCGGGCGAGCGCGCCCGGCGAGCACCTGCGCGAGCTGGTGACGCTCATCGAGTCCGGACCCGAGGTGTCCCTGCGCGAGGCGGAGCCCGCCGTGCTGCTGATCCCGGCGGCCGGCGGCTTCCACCAGGATCATCAGGGCGTCCACCGTGCCGGCTTCGCGGCGGCGCGGCCCGGCGGGGCCACCCGCCGGGTTCCCCGGATCGTGCTCGGTTATGCCGGGCCAGAGGATTCCTGGACCACCGCCGCCGAGCCGCGGACGGTCTACATCGACACGGCCGCCAGCTGGACCGCCAAGGAGGAGGCGCTCGCCGCCTACGCCGGCGAACTGCGCGACGATGACCACCCGCGCAGCATCGCGCGGATACGCGCCATCGACACCGCAGCCGGCGCGGCGGTCGGCGCCGGGATGGCCGAGCGGTTCGTCCCCTACCGGGTGTCCCTGTGACCGCGCCTCACAGCAGGGTGCTGGTCGCGCACCAGCCGGCGTACCTGCCCTGGTGCGGCTACTTCTCCCGGATGCTCGACGTCTCCCGGTTCATCATCCTGGACCACGTCCAGTTCTCCGAGGGCAGCTACCAGAACCGGAACTACATCCGCGGCCCGGCAGGACAGCCGCTGCGCCTGACCGTGCCGGTCCGCCACCGCCACGGCCAGGCCATCGCCGACGTGCGGATCGATGACGGCCAGCCATGGACCCGACGGCACTGGCGGACCCTGGAGCAAGCCTACGCCCGCGCGCCGTACTGGAATGACTGCGCGGATCGGCTCAGGGCACTGTACGAGCAGCCGTGGACGCGCCTGGCAGACCTGAACCTCGCGATGATCAGGCTCCTGGCGAACGAGCTAGGCCTTGACGTGGCCCTGCTGCGATCCAGCCAGATCGCGCCGTCTGGTACCCGCACCGGCATGCTGATCGACCTGTGCCGCCGCACCGGAGCGAACGTGCTGCGCACCGGAACCGGCGCCACCAGGTACCTGGACCAGGCGGCCCTCACCAGCGCCCGGATCGCGGTCGAGATCGCCACCTACAATTGCCCGCCCTATCCTCAGGGACGCGGCCCGTTCACCCCCCGGCTCAGCGTCCTGGACCTGATCCTCAGCACCGGCCCGGAAGCGGCCACGATCCTGCAAGCGGGGGCGGCATGCCGCCGGTGGCCATGACAGCCAGCCGCGGCCCGGCCAGCCACACGCTGATGCCGCTGGTATCCGATCCGGCCCGCCTCAAGCGGTCCGCCCGGCAGCTGATGCGCCACCGCGGAAGTCCCGGCGCTGACGGCGTCACGTGGACGCACTACCGGCAAGACCTGGACGCCAGGATCGCCGCGCTGTCGAAACGGCTCAGAACCGGAACCTGGGAACCTGGACCCGTCCGCGAGGTGCCGATCCCGTCCTGGGGCAAGAGCCTGCGGCTCGCGATCCCGACCGCCGGGGACCGCGTCGTCCACCGCACGATGACGCACGCCGCCCAGCCCGTCCTCGAAGCCGCCGCCTACCCGGCCTGGATGTTCGGATGGCGACCGCGAGCCGGCCGCGTCGAAGCACTCACCGCAGCGGCAGCCCACCTATCTGCCGACCGCCCCTGGGTCGCCGACCTCGATGTCGCCGCCGCCACGTCCGGCGCGACCGCCGGGGAAACGGTGGACTGGTACGCCCGCTGGATCAGCGACGGGTCATTCCTCCGCCTCGTCCGCCTGATCACCGCCGGCCTCCCCGCACCGCTCAGCCCCGGCAGCGGACTGACGCCGATGCTCACCAACCTCCGGCTGACCCGGGTTGATGAGCAGCTCGGCGAGCTGGCCGTCATCCGCTTCACCGACAACTACACGGCGTTCTGCACTAGCCGCGCCGAAGCCGAGAGCGCGGCAGACGCCATTACCAGCGCGCTCGCCACCGCAGGGCTGCGCCCTAACCAGGCCAAGTCCAAGATCTGGCAGCCCAACCCCGAAGACCTCTACCTCGCCGGGTGAGCACATGAACAGGGCACTGCTCTACTGCACCTTCAACGGCATCGCGAACTGCACCAACGGAATCGGCCGGCAGGCCGCGACCCTCCTCACCACGCTGTCCCGCCGCTGGGACGAACTGACCTCCATCACCGGCCCGTTCACCCCCTACATCGCCATCCCCCAGCCAGGACCCGCCACCTGGGCCTACAACCCCGCCCAGCTCGCCCGCGCCAGTGCCATCATCGAAATGCGAGGCGGGCGGATCATCCCGCTGCCGTACGACACCCGGGCCGGGTTCTGGTCCCCGGCCACGTGGCAGCAGCTATCACGGCACGCGTCCGACGCTGCCGCCTGGCTCGCTAGCCGTCACAGCCACGTCGGCGTGATCGCCGTGGACACCCCTTTCGCCGGAACCGGGAACGCATTCCTCACCCGCCACCCCGCCGCTGCCGACGCAGGCACGGTCACGGTCCTGCTCACCCTCTACGGAACAGCGCACATCCACGACCATCCAGCCCCCGGGGCCGCGCGGCTCGCCTGGGAACACGCGTCGCTGACCGCGGCCAGGCACGCCACCGTCCGCGTAGCCGACATCGGCGACTTCCTCACCAGCCATCTCACCAGCACCTACGCCGTGCCCGCGAGCAGCCTTATCCCGTGGCGGTCCAGCCTCGATCTCACCGCCCCTGACCTCCAGCCCATGTCCCCGGACCAGGCAGCGCGCATGGCCGCGGAGTACGCAATCCCGGACGAGCGGCCGGTCATCGCGACCATCGGCCGGACAGATCCAGCCAAGGGAATCGACCTGCTCATCGACGCCGTAGCCCCGCTGCGCAACCGCGTCCACCTGGTGGCGATCGTGGTCCCGTTCAACGACCACGATCCCCTGCTCAGCGCCTACCAGCGGCAGATCGCCCGCCTTAGCCTGCCGGCCACGCTTGTTCCCCGCTTTACCCGCGACCTCCCCCGGGCCCTCGCCGCGCTGCCGCGGACTGCCGCCGTCGCGTGCCCGTCCCGCGGCGAGCCGCTCGCAAACGTCCCCTTCGAGGTCGCCCTGTGGGCACGCCACGGCGGCCCCGTCGTCGTAGCACCTGACCGTGACGGCTTCCGCGAGCAGGTCACTCACCGCCGCACCGGCCTCCTCTACGACCCGCGCCTGCCAGGAGCATTGACCAGCGCGCTCGCCGACGCCATCACCCTGGCCCCAGCCGACCGCGCCCGCATATGCGACGCTGCCTACCGGGAAGTGGCCTCGACCAGGGACGTCGTCACGAACCTCGCCCCCTGCCTGCGGCGCATTCTTTCCCGCGAGCCCGGCGTGCGGTAACCTCACCCGTATCCCCGGGACACCCCGGCGATACCCGGTCGCCCCGGTCACCAGCGGTCCAGCGAGACAGCATGCCGCACACCGGGGAGACCTATGCCCACGCCGCTCATGGCCGTCGACGGCCACCATCTTCTCTACCGCGCCTGGTTCGGGTTCAGCGAACGGCGCGTCATGTCCAGCGACGGGCAAGACCTCACAGGCGTATTCGGCTTCATCGCCCTGCTGCGCAAAGCGCACCTCGAAGCGGCCCCCGATCACGAAATCGTCGTAGCCTTCGACGCTGAGAACGCGGCAGCAGCACGCCAAGCCCGCGACTCCCGGTATAAGGAATCCAGGGCGGGCGCCGACCACACCGCGATCAGGTCACTCGGCATGGTCAGGCAGTGCCTGGACGCGGCCGGCATCCGGTGGGCAGAAGTAGCCGGCGCCGAGGGTGACGACCTGCTCGCCACGCTCACCGACGCGGCCAGCGCGGATAACCGCCCGGTTACCTGCTACTCCGGCGACAAGGACCTCTACCAGCTGCTATCTGACGAGGTCTCCATCCTGACGCCGGCCCGCCGGCGAGTCATCGCCGGCGACCTGCCCAGCTCGCACGGTGTTACCGCTGATCAGTGGCCCGACTACCGGGCGCTGACCGGGGACCCTTCCGACGGCATACCGGGTATCAGGGGCATCGGACCCCGGACCGCCGCGTCCCTGCTGGAAGGCGGCATCCACCTGGAGCACCTGCGGGACTCGCCCCGGCTGAGCCGGCCACGCTGCCGCGAGATCGCCGGGCGGTGGGACGAGCTGGTCACCTGGCGGGACCTGATCCGCCTCAACACTCACGTGCCGCTGCCCGATGGCCTCCTGTCAGGATGGACTACCCCGCCCCTGCCCCGCGCAGCCGAAATCCTCGACCAGGTCAGCCTGTGGTGACCCCATGACACTGGTTTGCCTGGACACCGAGTTCCTCGACGACGGCCGCCGCATCGAGCCAGCGAGCCTCGCCCTGGTCTCCGAGACCGCCGAATACTACGGCATCTGCGCAGATAGCGACATCACCGCAATCACCCGGCACGCCTGGCTGCGAGCCAACGTCGTGCCCCACCTGCCCATCATCGTCAGGGGCAGCGACTGGCAGTGGGACACCGCGCACCCCGACTTCAGCCACGTCAAGCCGCGGGCGCAGATCGCCCAAGAGGTGCGGGCCTTCTTCACGAGACTGCAAGCCCCGGAAATATGGGCCTATTTCTCGCCTTTCGACACCATAGTCCTGTCCCAGCTGTTCGGCCCGATGAGCGACCTGCCGCCCGAAATCCCAGCCTTCACCCTGGACCTCATGCAAGAAGCCCGGCGGCACGCTGGCCCGCTCCCGGCGCAGCGGCCCCCGGTCCACCACGCTCTCCACGACGCCCGGCATGACCTGCTCATAGCGACGACCATCGGGCTGACTTCCCAGGAGGCTCGTTCACCTGTTTCTTTAGTCCCGCGCTGGGATTGACCATCATCCCGTGAGCGCCTCGCACGCCGGATCCATCGCGGGCCGGCAACCTGTGCTAGTCACGTTCAGGTCGCCGAGCTTGCTGGCGGAGCGCCCTGATTTGGGAACCGGGTGGCGAAGGTGCCCGGGTTGGGGTGGCCGCATGCGTGGTGTGGGGGGCGGTTGCGTTGGCGAGGGCGGTGGTGGTCTGGGGCGGGAGGGAGACGGTCCGGTCGCGGGCGGCTGGGGGCTCCGGTTTCCTGGGGGCGGGCCTGTAGCGCTCGACGGCTTCGACCAGTTCGCGGGTGGCTTCGCCGGGATGCCAGTGGTAGCGGGTGATGAACAGGGCCGCGACGCGGGTGGCCTGGGTGGCGGCGTCGTTGAGGGGCATGGTGGCGATGGTCTTGGCGGCGGCGCGGATGGCGGCGAACTGGGTCTCGACGCTGTCGAGTTCGCCGTCGTGCTCCCATGCCTGGATGCGGGCGTCGACTACGAGGGCGGCGAGGGGGCGGGTGCTCGACGTGAGCGCGTTCCTCAGCTGCTGGCGGCCTTGCTTTTCCAGCATCCCGGCGGGGTCCAGGCCGTCGGGCAGGGTGACGGCGGTGGTGTGGCCGGTGACCTGGGCCAGGCGGGCGTAGGCTTCGATGGCCGCCTTGCGGCCTGCGCGGTCGGGGTCCAGGGCGACGCGGATGCCGTGCTCGGATAGGTCGGCCGCGCGGGCCAGTGCGGTTGCCTGCTCGGCGGTCAGGGCGGTGCCGCATGGTGTTACGCCGGCGTAGCGGCCGGGGGCGGCGATGCTGACGGCGATGGCGTCCATGGGGCCTTCGACCAGGACCGGCTGCGCGCCACTTTCGAGGGGCCGCCGGCCTTCGGCGAGGCCAGCCAGGATGTGGCCCTTGACGTACAGCTCGGTGTTCGGCGAGTTGAGGTACTTGGGGCCGTGGTCGTCGCCGGCGCCGGGCAGGCGGCGGCCGGTGAAGGCGACGACCGCGCGGTCGCTGGCCCGCCGGAGCGGGATCATGAGGCGGTTGCGGAACCGGTCGCGGAGCCTGCCGTTTCTCCCCTCGGCCACGAGGCCGGACCGGAGCAGTATCTCGTCGGTGTAGCCGAGTGCGCGGAGGTGGGTGGTGAGGGCTGTCCAGGAGCCGGGGGCGTAGCCGATCTTCCACGGTGACGTGGGCAGGAGGGCGGCGTCCAGGCCGCGCTCGGCGAGGTAGGCGGGTACCCAGCTGCGGTCGAGCCGGGACTGGAAGAAGCGGCCCGCGTCGGCGTGGACCTGGATGAGATCGCCGCCGCTGCTGGTCGTTGGGGCGGGGTGGGTGAGGGCGCTGGCGGTCTGGGCGCGGGCCAGCAGGGCGGCGATCCGGTCGGGGTCGGGAGAGATGGAGGCGGCGATGGCGGCCGCCTCGACTGGGGGGTGGGTCCGCTCGGCGACCATCGTGTTCCACTCCAGCCAGAACCGTGCCTCCGCTACCAGGTCGGGCTGGTCGCCTGCCGCCTCGTGCCCGTTCATCAGTCGGGGTCAGGGGGCTCGTCGGGCCACGGGACGCCTTCGAGTTCCTGCACCCGGCGGCGCAGTGCCCGAAGCTCGCCCTGCATCAGCTCGACAGCGGTGGTCAGCTGCTCGATCGCCTCCCCCTGCCGGGCGAGGATGTCCATCGGGGTCAGTCCCGCGTCTGGTGGCTGGGTCATCGGCTGTCTCTTCCCTCGGGTGGCCTGCTGCTTGCCCGGAACGCCGGTCGTGCCTCATGCGCCACGTCGGTGGCCTGGGCTGGTTCCTTCGGGCCGGTGCCGGGCGGGGCCGTGGCGTTCGACAGCGCGGCGGACACGTCGGCCGGCACGTCCGGGCGTGGCTGTGGCGCGGGCTCGGCGGCCAGCGCCTTCTCGATACGGTAGTGCAGCACCCCGGCTACGCGGCGGGCCGACGACCGGGGGTCTTCCTCGAACTGGCGGCTCGTGACGGCGGTGGTGAGCAACTCGTCCATGTCGCGGCCTTGCGCGGCGGCCTTGGCGAGGAGGGCTGCGACGTCGCGGCGGCGGGGGTCGTCGGCGTACTGCCGCCAGCGGTCTTCGCCGAGCAGGCGGCGCAGCGTGGCGTCGTACGGGGTGACGGGCATCGGCTCCTTCGGCTGCCCGGCCTGCTGGGCTGGCCGTGGCCCGGGGACTGGGGGCCGCGCTTCCTGGGCTTGGTGCTGCCCGGGGGGAGGAGGGGGCGCTGGGGAGTCGCCACGATCCGTTCGGGCGGAATCTGCATTTGATTGTCCGGGGGTTGGGGGTTGCCTCATGATGCTGGGGTGCCGTCCGGCTGCCTCGGTCTTCACCCGGTAGTGGAGGATCTCGGCCACGGACCGGGCGGGACTGGCGGGGTCGTCTTCCCAGGGGCGCCGGATGACCGCCCTGGTCAGCAGCCATTCCATGTTGTAGATCCCGGCGCGGCCGGCGTCGGTGATGACCGCGGCGGCGGCGATCCGGGCCTCGTCGCGGGTGTACTTGGCCCACCGCTGCTCGCCGAGCAGGTCGCGGAGCAGGTCGTCGTAGGGGGTGGCCTCGGTGTACCCGGCCTTGCGCAGCCTGGCGATCTCCGCGGACATGGCGGGGGACGTGCCCCGGCTGCCGCCGCCGGCCGCGGCGCGGGCGACCTGGGCGGCCAGGACTCCGGCCTGGGTGAGGGTGGCGAGGAATTCTTCCTCGTGGGCGGGTTCGCTCATTCCGGCCTCCCTGGTGCTGGTGGCGAGCGCGGTGGTGGCCTGCTGGCCGGCTGCCTCGGTGAGGGTGGCGAGGCTCGCGCGGGCGAGGGCGGCGGCCTGGCGGGACTC
>JAFMRC010000446.1 GCA_017354375.1 Nocardiopsaceae bacterium
GTGGCGCCGGCGGCACGCGACCCAGGCGGCGAGGGCGCCCAGCGCGGCGGCGGCGGGATAGCCGAGCGCGTCGTCCCAGGCCCGGGCCTGGTCGTAGGCGGCACCGTGGAACGAGGCGAGGACGGCGCCGGCTACGGCCGGGATCAGCCCGGCCGGGACCGCCCACGCGGCGACGTCGCCGACCGTGCCGGGGCGGCCGCCGATGGCGCGGTAACGGCGTTCGGCGATGACGATGGCGATGACCACGCCGGCCACGGCGAACACCGCCTGCAGGCGTACCGGGACCGGCCCGAGATGCCAGATGGCATTCGACGGGCTCGGAATGTACGCAAGCGGCATATCCGGACATTACCGTAGCGCTCGGGTTCAGGGGCGGGCGCTAACCGCGGCGGATGCCCTGGGCCAGGTCCGCGGCGAGGTCGCGGGCGGCGGACACGGCGCCCTCGCCGCTGATCGCGTCGCCGAGGCGGCGCACGAACGCCGTGCCGACGATCACGCCGTCGGCGAAGCCGGCGACCTCGGCGGCCTGTTCGGAGTTGCTGACGCCGACGCCCACCGCGACCGGGAGCCCGGTGTGCTCGCGGGCGCGCTCGACCAGGCCGACGGCGCTGGAATCGACCGCGGAGCGGGCTCCGGTGGTGCCCATCAGGCTGGCGGCGTAGACGAATCCGGAGCAGGCGCTGGTTATCCTGGCGATCCGGTGGTCGGGCGAGCTGGGCGCGACGAGGAAGACGCGGTCCAGGCCATACCGAGCGGACACCTCCGGCCAGATCCCCGCTTCCTCCGGCGTCAGGTCGGGAGTGATCAGCCCGGATCCGCCGACGCTCGCGAGGTCACGGGCGAACGCGTCGACCCCGTACTGGGCGATCGGGTTCCAGTAGGTCATGACCAGCGTCGCGACGCCCGCGCTGGCGATCGCCCCGACGGTGTCCAGCACGTCGGCGACCCGCGTGCCGTTCGTGAGCGCCCGGTGGACGGCATTGGCGATCACCGGGCCGTCCATCACCGGATCGGAGTACGGCAGCCCGACCTCGATGATGTCGGCCCCGGCCTCCGCCATGGCGATAGCGGCCTTGATCGCGGTGGCCTTGTCGGGGAACCCGGCCGGAAGGTAGCCGATGAGCGCGGCGCGGTCGGCGGCGGCCGCCTTGGTGAATGCGGTGGTGACTGCGCTCATCGCGCTCACACCCCGAACCACGCGGAGGCGGTGGCGACGTCCTTGTCACCGCGGCCGGACAAGTTGACCAGGATCAGCGCGTCCGGGCCGAGTTCCCGGCCGAGGCTCATCGCGCCGGCGACGGCGTGCGAGGACTCCAGCGCCGGGATGATGCCCTCGGTCGTGCACAGGGCCGAGAAGCCCTCCATCGCCTCGGAGTCGCTGACGCTGCGGTAGGTGGCGCGGCCGGCGTCCTTAAGCCAGGAGTGCTCGGGGCCGACGCCGGGGTAGTCCAGGCCGGCCGAGATCGAGTGCGTTCCGAGGGTCTGGCCCTCGGCGTCCTGCAGGACGTAGGTCCGCATGCCGTGCAGCACCCCGGGGGAGCCAAGGCCGAGCGTGGCGGCCGTCCGGTACGGGCGGCCGCCACCGTCGCCGCCGGCCTCGCAGCCGACCAGCCGCACGTCGGTGTCCGGGATGAAGGCGTGGAACACGCCGATCGCGTTGGAGCCGCCGCCGACGCAGGCGACCACCGCGTCGGGCAGCCTGCCAGCCTGGTCCAGGATCTGCTGCCGCGCCTCGACCCCGATGATCCGCTGGAAGTCGCGGACCATCATCGGGAACGGGTGCGGCCCGCCCACCGATCCGATGCAGTAGTGCGTGTTGCCGACCGTCGCCACCCAGTCGCGGAACGCGTCGTTCATCGCGTCCTTGAGCGTCCGGGTGCCGGTCGTGACCGGTATCACCTCGGCGCCGAGCATCCGCATCCGGGACACGTTCAGCGCCTGCCGCCGCGTGTCCTCTTCTCCCATGTAGACGACGCACTCCAGGCCGAGCAGCGCGCAGGCCGTCGCGGTCGCCACGCCGTGCTGCCCGGCGCCGGTCTCGGCGATCACCCGGGTCTTGCCCATCCGCTTGGTGAGCAGCACCTGCCCGAGCACGTTGTTGATCTTGTGCGAGCCGGTGTGCGCGAGGTCCTCGCGCTTGAGCATGATCCGCGCGCCACCAGCGCGATGGGCGCCGAACCGCTTCGCCTCGGTCAGCAGCGTCGGCCGGCCCGCGTAGTTCTTGAGCAGGTCGTCCAGCTCGGCCGTGAACTCCGGATCCCTGCGGGCGGCGTCGTACTCCTTCTCGAGCTGCTCCAGGGCCGCCATCAGCGACTCGGGCGCGAAGCGCCCGCCGAATGGACCGAAATGCCCGGAAATATCCGGAACAGGGGAAATGTCGGGCTCTGCGGGTTCGCGCGGGGCTCCCGGGCTGCCCGCGACCGCGGCACTGCTCGCGCTGGTACTGCTGTTCACGCCCGCAACCCTACCCCGCCGCATCCACAGGCGTTGCCCGCTCCCGGTCCGCCGCGTCCGCAACGTTATCCGTGCTCCGCATCCCGCACGGGGCGAGCGGTCACCCGCGCTCGTTGCGCAGCGCCGGGTGCGATCCGGCCGTGACCAGGTCGGCGACCGCCGTGCGCGGGTCCTTCTCGGTGACGAGCGACTCGCCGACCAGGACCGCGTCCGCGCCGGCCGCCGCGTAGGCGAGCAGGTCGTGCGGGCCGCGGACGCCGGACTCGGCGATCTTGACGACGCCCTCGGGGATCCGTGGCGACAGCCGGGCGAAGACCGACCGGTCCACCTCCAGCGTGGACAGGTCGCGGGCGTTCACGCCGATGACCGTGGCGCCGGCGTCGACCGCCCGGTCCAGTTCCTCGTCGGCGTGCACCTCCACCAGCGGCACCAGCCCGATGGACATCGCGCGCTCGGTCAGCGAGACCAGGGCGCTCTGCTCCAGCGCGGCGACGATGAGCAGCACCATGTCGGCGCCGTACGCGCGGGCCTCCCACAGCTGATAGGAGGTGAGCACGAAGTCCTTGCGCAGCACGGGAACCTGCACCGCCCGCCGGACCGAGGCGAGGTCATCGAGGGATCCGCCGAACCGGCGCCGCTCGGTCAGCACGCTGATCACCCGCGCGCCGCCCGCCTCGTAGTCGCCGGCGAGCGCGGCGGGGTCGCCAATCTCGGCCATCTCACCGCGAGAGGGGCTCGCCCGCTTCACCTCGGCGATCACGCTGACCCCATCCGACTTCAGGGCCGCGAGGGCATCGAGCGGAGACGGCGCCTGGCGGGCCTTCGCCTTCAGCTGCTCAAGGGAGACCTGCCGCTGCCGTTCGGCGAGATCGGCACGGACGCCGTCGAGGATCCCGTGGAGCACACTCACCGCGGAACCATCGTCTCCTTAAGTCGGAAATGTTGCGTCACCGATGCTAACCCGCGCGGCGACGGGGCTCCGGCCGCACCCCTTGAGTTTGCCTTCCCCATGCGTTTCCGATACCCGAGGCTTACCCGGCCGGGCGATGGGCCAGCGGGCCGGGTCCTCATGGGTCAGCGGGTCGGATCCTCGCCTCCGCTGAGGGTCTCCCACATCGACGCGGAGTCCCGCGGCTCCGCGGCGGCGGCCGCCCCGGCGGTCTCCGCCATATCGGAGGCCTCGGCCGCCTCGGGGGCCCCGGCCGCCCCGGCCGGGCGGTTGCGGGGTAGTTCGTACCGCGACGACATCACGGGCCAGTCGGTGCCGCGGAGCACCGTCGCCAGCCCCGCCGCGAAGATCAGCAGTGCCCCGGCGAGCACCACGGCCCGCCACGGGGCACCGCCGATGACCGCGTGCCCGGCGGACCCGGCGAGCACCACCGCGCTGCCGGGCGACGACCCGCTCGTGGTGGACCCCGCCGCGGTCCCGGAG
>JAFMRC010000201.1 GCA_017354375.1 Nocardiopsaceae bacterium
GCCGCGGACGCGCACGTCGCCCGCGCGAAGGCGTGCCAGGCGGGCGAGGCGCCCGAACAGCACCTGTGGGAGCTGCAGCTGCTGGCCAGAAGGCGAGGAGTAGACTGGAACCCAGAACTCTACTCCTCGCCGGGCTGGGTGAAGATGCGCGATGACTACTTGTCCACCAGCGCAGCACCGTCCGTGAACATCCAGTACTTCGGCTTCGGCGCCACCAGCGAGCACTGCATCGGCGTCGCTTACCTCCTGCTTCCGCATCGGTTCAACGTGCACCTGAGCACGCCCCGGTCCGTCAGCGGCCAGATGACCGCCTTCGCGGGCCGGCTGGGAGAGGCCATCGCGGAAATGTCCGATCTACTCGATCCGGAGTGATTGTGTCCGACACCCCCGATGCCCCCCTGACCGGAACCACGAAAGCGAACTTCACCGACATCTACACCCAGCCCGACCCGCGCAGGTACTACAAGGTGCTGTCCCGGCTGGACTACCAGATCCCGCGGCGAGCGCTGCCGGTCTTCCGCGAGGTGCTGGAGGTGTCCCGCCGGGACGGACGCAGCCGCACCGTGCTGGACGTGTGCTGCTCCTACGGCGTCAACTCGGCGCACCTGTTCGCGCCGGACGATCGCCAGCCCGCCGCGGCCTGGTATGCCGACCGGGAGAAGGGGAGGCTGTCGCCGGAGGAACTGGCCGAGGCCGACCGGCACCGTTACGCCGGCCGGCACGGCGGCCTGACCGTCCTCGGCCTCGACGCGTCCGCGCCCGCGATCGGCTACGCGCGCCGCGCCGGGCTGCTGACCTGGGGCTGGGCCGAAGACCTGGAGTCCGGCGACCCGTCGCCCGAGCTGGCCGCGGGGATCGCCGACACCGAGCTGATCATCTCAACCGGTGGGGTCGGCTACGTGACGCGGCGCACGTTCGAGCGGCTGCTGCGCGTGATGCGCGCGCCGGAGAACCTGTGGCTGGCGATCTTCGTGCTGCGAGTCTTCGACTACTCCCCGATCGCGGACCTGCTCGCCTCCTACGGCCTGGTGACGGAGAACCTGGGCACGACCTTCCGGCAGCGCCGGTTCGCCAACGACGCCGAACGCGCCGCGGCGCTCCACGACGTCCGCCGCCGCGGCCTGGATCCGGCGGGGAAAGAGGCATCCGGCTGGTTCCACACCGACTGCTTCCTCACCCGCCCCGCCGCCGAGGCCGAAGTCCCCGCCGCCGACCTCCTGGCCCCCGCCCTCCGCGAAGCCGCCTAACCCCCGCGAAGCCCCCCAACCCCCGCGAAGCCCCCCAACCCCCGCGAAGCCCCCCAACCCCCGCGAAGCCCCCCAACGTGCCAGGTGCGCTTTCGGGCCGGCTAGAGGCTGCCCAAATGCGCACTCGGGCCCAATTAGACTCAGTGTTATGTGTGGTATCGCAGCTGTATACAGCGAGCAAGGCGAGATCGACCCCCTCCATATCACCGCCGTGGCTGAGCCGATGCTGGAGCGCATCGCTCACCGCGGCCCGGACGACAGCGGCCACCGGATCGTCGGGCGCCGCGCCTGGCTCGGTCACCGGCGGCTGTCCATCGTGGACCTCGACGGCGGACGCCAGCCCCTCGGCGCCCCGGACGGCTGGTCCCTCGTCTGCAATGGCGAGATCTACAACCACCGGCGCCTGCGGGCCGGGTTCGGCGAGAAGTGGTTCGCTACCTCATCCGACAACGAGTCCGCCCTGGTCCTGCTGCGGCTGGACGGCCCCCGGGCCCTGGGCCGGCTGCAGGGCATGTGGGCCCTGTGCGCCGCCGCCCCCGGCGGGCGGTTCGTCGCGGCCCGCGACCGGCTCGGCATCAAGCCGCTGTACTGGGCGCGCAGCGAGGGCGCCGTCTACTTCGCGTCGGAGCTGCGGGCGTTCCCCCGGGCCGCGCAGCGCGACGCGCGGGCGTTCCCTCCCGGCTGCTACTGGACGCCGGCCGAAGGGCTGACCCGGTTCGCCGACCCGGTCCCGCGCCGCGCGGCCGGCACATGGGACGAAGCGCCGGCCGACGTCGCCGAGAAGGCGACCCGCGAGGTGCTGGCGGACTCGGTCCGGCGCCACCTGATGGCCGACGTCGAGGTAGGGGTCTTCCTGTCCGGCGGCCTGGACTCCAGCCTGGTCGCGGCCGTTGCGGCCGCCGAATACGCCAAGGCCGGAAGGAGGCTGAAGACGTTCGCGGTCGGGACCGAGGGTTCCCCGGACCTGCTGGCGGCCCGGGAAGTCGCCGGCTTCCTCGGCACTGAGCACCACGAGGCCGTCCTCGGCGCCGCCGACGCGATCGCTGCGCTGGATGAGGTGGTGGCCGCCGTCGAGTCCTTCGACGCCAGCCTGATCCGCAGCGCCGTGCCCAACTGGTTCCTGTCACAGCTCGCGGCCCGGCACGTGAAGACCGTGCTCACCGGCGAGGGCGCCGACGAGCTGTTCGCCGGCTACGGCTACTACCACCGCGAGCACCCCGATCCCGGCGCCCTCGACCGCGAGCTGGAGCGCACTCTCGGCCAGCTGCACGGCCTCAACCTCCAGCGCTGCGACCGCGTGACCATGGCCCACGGCCTGGAGGCCCGCGTCCCCTTCCTCGACTCGGATGTGATCGCCCACGCCATGTCGCTGCCTCCGGAACTGAAGGCCCTCGAACCGGACGGAACGGAGAAGGGCCACCTCCGGCGGGCATTCGCCGGCTGGCTGCCGGAATCCCTGCTGTGGCGCCGCAAGGTCCAGTTCGGCACCGGCAGCGGAGCCCAGGAGGTGCTCGCACCGCACTTCGACGGGCTCATCTCCGACGGCGAGCTCGAGGCGGCGCGACGCGAATCGGGCGTAGACCTGCGCAGCAACGAGGAACTCGCCTACTACCGGGCCTTCCGCCGCGCCCTCCCCTCCGTCCAGCCGGACGCGGTGATCACCCGGTTCGCCACCGCCTGACCGCCGGGCCTTCGGTCCGGGGCTATCCCACGGCTATCCCACGGCCCGGGACATAGCTCGCTGGGCCTCGATCTTGTCCATCGGGACCTTGAAGGTCTCCGGGATGATCAGGATCGGGATCAGGCCGATAGCGCCGGCCAGGATCAGGTAGAACGCGGGGATGCTGACGTTGCCCGTGACGATGATGAGCGTCGTGATGACCAGGCTGGTGGTGCCGCCGAAGATCGACGTCGACAGGTTGTATCCGATCGCGAACGCGCCGTATCGGACGCGGGTGGGGAACATCGCCGGGAACGTTGATGCGATCACCGCGAGGATCAGGGCCAGCAGGAGCCCCATGATGAGGAACCCGGCGATGAGCCCGGCGGTGCTGCGCTGCTCCATCAGCCAGAAGCAGGGGTAGCTGAGCACGATGTAGCCGGTCGCGCTGGTGATCAGGAGCGGCTTGCGGCCGATCCGGTCCGACAGCGCGCCGAGGAACGGCAGCGTCACCAGCATGATCGCCTCGACGAGGACGAGGGTTAGCGTGCTCGCCGTGTCGCCGACGTGCAGTGTGCCCTTGAAGTACCTCGGCATCGTGGTCAGCAGCATGTAGTCCGCGATGTTGAGCATCATGACGATGCCGATCAGGTTGAGGATCATGCGCCAGTGACCGGTGATGATCTTCCGTACGTGCGGCCTCTCGAGCCTTCCGCTGGCCGCTACCGCGGCGTTGAAGGTCGGGGTGTCCTCGAGCTTCCACCGCAGGTACAACCCGAAGAGGCCGAACAGCAGCGCGGTCAGGAACGGGATCCGCCAGCCCCATTCGCTGAAGAACTGGGGCGTGGAGCCGAGGGTGATGGCCAGCACCATGAGGGCGCCGGCCACGTACCCGGTCAGCGTCCCGACCTCCAGGAAGCTGCCGTAGAAGCCCCGTTTCCTGGCCGGGGCGTACTCGGCCATGAACGTCGCGGCGCCGACGTACTCGCCGCCGGTGGAGAAACCCTGGACCATCCGCAGCAGGATGACGAGGACCAGCGCGCCGTAGCCGAAGGAGTAGCGGCCGTAGAACGTCGGCAGGCACCCGATCAGGAAGGTGCCGCCGGACATCATCAGCACGGTCATGACCAGGACCCTCTTCCGCCCGATCATGTCGCCGAGCGGGCCGAGGAAAATGCCGCCGGGCGTGCGCATGACGAAGCCCAGTGCCAGCAGGATGATGGACGCGTTGTAATGGAAAGGGAAGAACTGCGCGCCGAGCAGCGTGACGACGCTGAAGTCGTACCATTCCATCGCATTGCCTATGGCCGCCGCGGCAGCGGCCCGCCGGACGACCCCCACGCTGGCGGGATCCCCCGATCGCCGGCCTGTCTCAGGCGGATGCTGGTTGCGCATTTAACCTAGATTTACCCCGCCAATTACCGCGATATCAGCATGTCACCGGATTTAACGCTTACTACCGGTTCCCGGCGGTCCGGGTCAGTTGTCCTCCAGCACCCGGAAGACCGGCGGCCGTGACGACAGGACGCGGACCTCGCCCCAGTCGCCGCCCAGGTGGTATCCGGCGGGGCCGAATTCCAGGTAGTCGATGTTGCCCTGGTCTTCCTCGTCGTTGGCGTCCCGGTGGCGGACTCCGGTCCGGCGGATCCACTCGACCTGGCTGGCGGAGCCGAACGTCAGCGTCCCGTCCGCGTAGCAGTACTGCTCGCCCGGGCGGGGCTCGTGATACAGGGGGTGCTCGGGGGTCAGGACCGCGTCCAGCCTGAAGGTGAGCGAGTGCGGGGTCTCGTCGATGGACAGGACGTAGCTGTCTTCCAGGTATACGCCGTCAAGGGTCGGCAGCGTTTCGTAATTCGCGCTCATCCCGGGTTCCAAGTGTATGTAGGATCGGGCCGAATCATGGTGAAGGATCTCGCGGATGCCCGGGCGGAACGGCGAGCGTACCTGGTGCTGGACGACTACGGCATGGGCGGCTCGTGGTGGTGGATCCGGGCCTCGTCAGTGGCAGGATCCCTCGTTCGGCAGGCTCTTCGGCAAGGACCGCGTCTACCTTCGCCTGCCCGACGATGAGGGCCAGGGCACCGAGTGGCTGACAGAACACGGCCGGGATGGCCGGCGGCTGCGCCAGGTTGAGCTGCGGGCGGACGGGACCGCACTCACCAGCGACCTGGAGAGCTGGCCGATCAACCCGCCCTTCGACCTTGGCGACCCGTGGCTTGCGGCCCACGAGATCAGCCGGAACGAGTTCGAGCAGGAATGGGAAAGGGGAACGCCGGATCCCGACTGGTGAGCGACAGGCCGCAAGGCGTCAGCGCTGCCGGACGACGGCACCGGACTGGATGACCAGCGGCATGTGGGCAGCTGGGTCAGCGAGGAGTCCGATCTCCTCCAGCGGATCGCCATCCAGCACGATCACGTCCGCGTGAGCGCCGACCGCGAGGGTCCCGAGCTGGCCCTCGGCGCGCAGCAGTTCCGCCCCTGTGCACGTGGCGGCCCGGATGATCTCGATGGGTGGCTGCACCTGGGCGCGGATGCGGAATTCCTCGTTCTGGTGCCGGTGCATGCCGCCGAGCAGGTCGGTCCCGTAGGCGAGCCGCACCCCGCCGCGGTAGGCGAGTTCAAGCGAGGACAGCCCCGCGTCCAGCACCTCGTCCACCTTGCGCCAGCTTCCCTTCGGCAGCCCGAACTCCCTGCCCTCGTTCTTCAGCGCCCAGTACGTCACCAGGGTCGGCACCAGGAACGCGTCCCGCTCGACGAGCAGCGACACGCTGGAGGAATCCATGAGGTTCCCGTGCTCGACCGACCGGATCCCCGCCTCCAGCGCCCGGTTGACCGCGCGAGCGGTGTAGGCGTGCGCGCACACGTACCGGTTGAAGGCGGTCGCTTCCTCCACCACCGCGCGCAGCTCGGCCATCGAGTACTGGACGGAGTCAATCCGGTCGGACGGCGACGCGACACCGCCGGAGGCCATTACCTTGACGTGGTGGGCGCCCGTGCGCAGCTCATTGCGGGCCGCGGCGCGCACCGCGTCAACGCCGTCGGCGATCCTCCCGTGGCTCCAGGCCGGCAGCGGACCTGCACCCGGGCCGCGAGGATCCCCGTGCCCGCCCGTCTGGCTGAGCGCCTGCCCGCCGAAGAAGACCCGCGGACCGCGGATCGTGCCCTCCGCCTGGGCGGCGGCGATCCCGTAGTCGGCGCCTGCCACGTCGCGCACCGTGGTGAACCCGCGATCCAGCATCCCGCCCATGATCCGCGCCGTGTGCGCGCCGATGTAGAACGGCGACGTCGTGCCCAGCGAGCCCAGATCCGCGGTGAAGGCCGTGACGTGCACGTGCGCGTCGATCAGCCCCGGCAGTACGAACCCGCCGCGCAGGTCGCGCACCTCGGCGCCTGCTGGTGCCGTCACGCCCGGCCCGGCCTCCGCGATCCGCCCGTCCACCGCGAGCAGGTCCCCCTCGGAGTACGTGCCGGCCACCACGTCGAGCAGGCGGCCGTTCCGCAGCAGCAGCGACCGCCGGTCTTCGGGTGTCACGGATTTACCGTTTCCAGCCCTCGCCGCACGGGCCGCCGCCCCGCGCCGGCGGGATCGCGTGCTCGGAGCCATCCGGCGCCACCAGCGGCAGGTAGAACTGGGCGATCTCGACGCTGGCCTGCGGCACGTAGTGAAAGATCAGTGAGCGGCGGAACCGGTCGGCGCTCGTGTTCGGCAACGAGCCGTGCACCATGCTGCCGTGGAAGAACAGCACGTCGCCGGCGCACATGGTCGTCTGGGCGGCGTCCATGCCGGCCGGCGGCCGGACGAGCCCGGTGGTGAACGACTCATCCGCGTCGGCCACCTCCGGGCAGGCGACCTCCATCGTGTGCGAGCCTGGGACCACGGACAGCCCGCCGTTCGCGGCGTCGCAGTCGTCGATCGCGATCCAGGCCGCGAGGCAGGTTTCGGGGTGGGCGCGAAGGAAGTAATTGTCCTGGTGCATGGCCTGGCCGCGGGCAGTGGGCGGCTTGAAGTAGAACATGGACTGCGCGCCGAACGCCGGGCCGATCAGCTGCTCGACGATACCGAGCAGCCGACGGTCGGTCATGAGCCGCCGGGAGATGCGGCCGACTTCGAGGTCCGGGCGCCGGTGCGGCTGCATGAATCGCGGGTACCGCGAGAGGATGTCGCCGGGGGCCAGGTTGTCGCGCGCGCCCAGTTCGGCGTGGTCGCGTGCCACCTGATCCATGAACGCGTCGCGGATCGTGCTGACCTCATCGGCGCCGAGCAGCCCGCTCACCTGGATCACGCCGTCCCGGTCATAGCTCGCCTTGGTCGCCTTGCTCGCCGGCACGGGCTGCACAGTCGTCGTCATGCTTTCCATAATGCCGGATCCGTCCCGCCTTGACCTCCCGGGCCGCTGTCGCGGTCTCGCGCGAGGGCCACGACCTCACTCCTGAAGCCGATCGTCGGCCCGCCGACCAGTTCCCAGGCTCGGTAGACTCCGAACAGGGAACAGACCGCCACCAGGACCGCGATATCGTCCACCGCGCTGGAGTCGCCGGGATCCCCGATCACGCGTATCCCCATGATCAGCTGGATGACGAAGATGACGATCAGCCCCACGAGGAACAGCGGCTCGCGCGGCTTGTGCCAGTTGACCTCGCGCATGCGGATCAGGGAGAGCAGCGACGCCACGACGAACAGGGTCCCCACCGTGCCCACGGCCACGGCGGCCGGCCCGATCGCCTGGGTGGGGATCAGGGCGAAGAGCGAGACCGTCAGCGCGTTAGTGAAGGCCGTCAGCGACGCCGACGCCCGGATGCGGTGTATCTGCCCGCCCTCCGCGGTCGGCGCTATCCGCTCCGAGGCGACCGTGAGCGCCACGAACAGCAGCCCGATCAGCGCGCCGGCCACGCTCGCGCCCGCCAGGAAGAAATCATGAAGATCGTCGGGGACCACCTCGCGATTCTTCCATGAATTCCGGGCCTTTCGGTGTTGTATTGGAGCGTGTCTCGACCTCGCTCGAATACTGCGGGGAGACGGAGGTGACGATGGCCACGTTCGCTCTGATCCACGGGGCCGGGGATGCCGGCTGGTACTGGCACCTGGCGGAACGGGAACTGCGACGGCGCGGCCATGACACCATCGCGCCCGACCTGCCCTGCGAGGACGATTCCGCCGGCCTGCCCGAGTACGCCGATGCGGTGGTCAGCGCGATCGGGGGCTCGTCCGGGGGACGGGGCGAGGTGGTCGTGGTGGCCCAGTCGTTCGGCGGGTTTACCGCGCCGCTGGTGGCCGCCCGGGTTCCCGTCACGATGCTGGTCTTCGTGGCGGGGATGATCCCGGCCCCGGGCGAGGCCCCCGGAGACTGGCCGGCTGCCACTGGCTTCGATGAGGTGATGAGCGAGCAGGCCCGGCGGTTTAACGGCTCGGACATGGTCTACCACGACGTGCCCCCGGCCCTGGCCGCGCAGGCCCGAAGCCGCGCCCGCCCGCAGTCGGATACGCCCGGCCGCGATCCCTGGCCGCTGGATGCGTGGCCGCCGGTCCCGGTGAGGTGCGTGATAGGCACCGAGGACCGGTTCTTCCCGCCGGAGTTCATGCGCCGCCTCGCCACCGATCGCCTGGGCGTCGTCCCCGATGAGATCGCCTCCGGCCACGCCGTCGCCCTCAGCCGCCCGGGGAAACTGGCGGCCATGCTCGACGGTTACGCGGTCGCCACCCGGTAACCTGTTGACCGCTGCGAACACGCGGATCCAAGTTTTTACGGATATAGAAAACTATTTGGCTGATAACAAATTCGAAAATGATCTTGATGCTACATCTTGAAATACACGATGCATCGGCTTAGAATTGCAGTATCGGGTCGAAGGGGGGTGGTTGAGGGTGTGCACTCGCGGCGACGGGGTTCCGGGCGGGCACGCGGAGGCCCTCGCCATGCTGGACGCCAGCCTGGACTACCTGACGTCGGCGGCCGCCGAGGGCGAGCTGGCCGAGCCGGTCCTGGGCGAGGTGCTGCTGGGCCTGCAGGCGGCGTCCGCCAAGCACGCCGCCGCCCGGTCGCAGGTACTTTCCCGGTTCGACGCCGCCGACTGCCACGATTCCGACGCATACCAGAATTCGTCGTCCTGGCTGCGGGACCGGGCCGGGATGACCCTGCCCGCGGCCAAGCGGCAGGTGAGGCAGATGCGGACGCTGCGCGCCCGCCCCCGCCTGGCGGTGGCCCTCGGCCAGGGCTGGCTGAGCGAGTCCTGGCTCGACAAGATCGTCGCCTGGACCAAGCCGGTCCCCGAGGACATGCGCGACTTCACCGATGAGATGATCCTGTCGGTCCTGGAAGCCGGAGGCGACCTGGACGACGCCTACAAGGTAATAGCCGCCGTCCTGGACAGCGCCCGCGCCCAGGAGCAGCGGGACCCCGGCGCCGACGGCCCGGACGACGGCCCCGGCAGCGGCCTGGACGGCGGCGGGTTCGATGACCGGTCGCTGCGGCTGGAGACCACGCTGGACGGCGCGGGCACCCTCACCGGGAGCCTGACCCCCGAGGCCGCCGCCGCGCTGCAGGCCGTCCTGGAATCCGTCGGGAAGAAAGCCGGCAAGGAGGACACCCGGTCGAAGGGCCAGCGTGACCACGACGCGCTTTTCGACGCGTGCCGGCGGCTGCTGGGGTCGCGGCTGCTGCCCGCCCGGGCCGGGTCCACCACCCGGGCCGAGGTGCACATCGCGTTCGCCGACCTGGTGAACCTGCCCGGCGCCGAGCCGCTGACCGACGCCTGGCTGCGCGGCCGGGCCGG
>JAFMRC010000447.1 GCA_017354375.1 Nocardiopsaceae bacterium
GGCCCGGGACGCCGGGCGGCGCCGCGGCGCGGATGACGCGCCTGGCCGGCGGTAATTCCGGTAATTCCGGTAACGCCGGTGCTGGCGGCTTCGGCGGGCTGGGAGGCCCCTCCGGCGGTCGCGGCCCCGGTGCCCCCGGCCCCGGCCCCGCCCCCGGCGGTGACCTGCCAACCAGGGGCGGGGAATCCCGGCGCCTCAGCAGCGACCTTCCGCGCGCCACCGTCGGAGACTTCGGCGGCGACGGCTCGGGCGCCGCGCCGCTGCCCGTCCGGCAGCCACGGGGCGCTCAGGCCGGCAGCGTGAGCGCCGGTCCCATGGGCGACGGCTCGCTCTTCAGCCGGCCGGGTCCCCAGGACGCGCCTGCTCCTCAGGGCGCACCCGGTCCCCAGGGTGCGCCCGGGGCTGACCCGCAGTACTTCCCGGGTGACGCCCCCGATGCCCCTGGAGGCCCGTTCGGGGACGCCACCGCGGCCCAGGCGCCCGGCCTGCCGGCCCTCGGCGGCGGCTCGGGCCCGGGGAGCTCGGGTCCGGGGGGTTCAGGCCCGGGGAACGGCCCGGACATCGGAGGGAGCGACATGCCCGGCCTCGGCGGCCTGCCTAGTCCCGGTGGTGTATCCGGCCCCGGTAACGGGAGCCCGTCCGGTCCGGGCGCGGGCGCGACGGGTACGGGCTCGGTCACGGTACCGCCGCTGGGGCCGGGCCAGGAGCCGCGGTTGCCGATCTTCGACTCGCTGGAATCAGACTGGTTCCGGCGCATCGGGACATCGACGGAATCGGACGGTACCGCGGCACCGTCCGCCGCGAGCTGGAGCTCGCCGGCCGACGACGGATGGCGCGCCGCGCAGGCCGCCGCCGCCCCCAGCGCGGGAGAGACGACACCCTCCGGACTGCCTAAGCGCGTGCCACAGGCTAATCTCGTTCCTGGATCGGCCGGCACCGGGGAGACCTCCCAAGCCCTATCGTCGCCCCGGTCCGCGGATGATATTCGTAACCGGATGACGAGCTTCCAGCGCGGCGTGCGCGAGGGACGTGCTGCGGCACCCGAGAACGAGGAGCCATAGAGGATGAGACCCAAGGACAAATATCACGAACGTGCGAGCAGAACACTCGGAGAAGCTCGCGACGGCGAGCGAGGAGGGGAGCACGCGTGAGCACGCCAGGACGCCCGGTCCAGGATCTCAGCTGGCTCATCACGAACTTCGTGGAGCGGGTGCCGGACGTGGCGCACGCGGTCGTCGTGTCGTCCGACGGCCTGCCCCTCGCGTTCTCGGCGGGCTTCCCGCAGGAGCGAGCGGACCAGCTGGCGGCGGTAACGTCCGGGCTCACGAGCCTCACCCAGGGCGCGTCCCGGGTCTTCGAGGGTGGCGCGGTCGTGCAGACCGTGGTGGAGATGCAGCGCGGCGTGCTGGTCATCATGGCGATCAGCAACGGCGCCAGCCTCGCCGTGCTCGCCGCTTCCACCTGTGACCTGGGGCTCGTCGCCTACGAGATGACCCTGCTCGTCGAGCGCGCCGGCAGGGTGCTGACCCCCGCTTCGCGCGCTGGTGTCATGCAAGGTGCAATGCCGGGAGATGGAAGACGATGAGGATCGCTCGACGCAATGTTGCCGGGGGACGCGGTGGCGGGTCCGCGCCGCGGTGAAGACCGCGGCGCTCCGCCGCCTCCCTGGCAGCAGGGACCGGGCAGGGGCAGCCCGTGGGAAGACGGGCCGCCGCAGCAGCGGCAGGCCTATCCGACCGGGCCGCTCCCGGTTGAAGACGAGAGCGGCGCGGCGACCCGCCTGGTCCGGCCGTACACGGTCACCGGCGGGCGGACGCAGCCGCGGTACAAGCTGCCACTTGAGGCGCTGGTCACGTCGGTCGTGTACGAGCCGCGGGACCTGTCCGGGCTGGCGCCGGAGTGCCAGGCCATCCTCCAGTTCTGCGTGGACTGGCGATCGGTGGCCGAGATATCCGCCGTCCTGCGCATACCGCTCGGCGTGGCGCGGATCCTGGTCGCGGACATGAGCGCGGACGGACTCGTGCGCGTCCACCAGCGAGACGATTCTGAAGGCCGCCCAGACCTGAACTTGCTCGAAAGGGTGCTAAGTGGACTCCGTAAGATCTAGCGTCGCCCAGCAGCAGGGCGGCGGCGATACATCGGCAATGACGTCCGTGAAGATTGTCGTCGCTGGTGGTTTCGGTGTGGGTAAGACGACCTTTGTGGGTTCGGTCTCGGAGATCACGCCGCTGACCACCGAGGCGGTCATGACGGTTGCCTCCACGGAGGTGGACGACCTGTCGGCCACGCCCGACAAGCAGACGACGACCGTCGCGATGGACTTCGGGCGGATCACGCTTGAGAAGGACCTGGTGCTGTACATGTTCGGCACGCCCGGACAGCACCGGTTCTGGTTCATGTGGGACGACCTGATCCAGGGCGCCATCGGCGCGGTCGTGCTGGTGGACACCAGGCGGCTCGCCGACTCGTTCCCGGCCGTGGACTACTTCGAGGCCAGCGGGCTGCCGTTCGTGATCGGCATCAACGGATTCCACGGGCAGTTCCCGCACCGGTCCAACGATGTCCGCGAGGCCCTCGCGATCCCCGCGACCGTCCCGATCATCCCGTGCGACGCGCGGAACCGGGAATCGACGAAGGCCACCCTGGTGACGCTCGTCGAGCACGCGATGTCGATGCAGACCGCGGGGCACTACTAAAACCCGGTCCGTCGTGTGAGCATGCCAGTATGACTGAGCGGCGCTACACGACCAGCACGGCCTTCCTGGAGGCGCTCGCGGAGGCGGGCGTGAGGTACGTCTTCGCGAACCTCGGCAGCGATCATCCCGGCCTGATCGAGGCGCTCGCTCAGGCGAGGGCTGAGGGCCGCGAGGATGAGCTCCCGCGGGTCATCATCTGCCCGCACGAGACCGTCGCGCTGTCCGCCGCGCAGGCCTACGCCATGGTGACCGGCGAACCGCAGGCGGTCGTCGTGCACGTGGACGCGGGCACGACGAACATCGCGGGCGCGGTCAGCAATGCCATGCGCGGACGCGTCCCGGTGCTCATTTTCGCGGGCACGGTCCCGTTCACGCAACACGGCGAGATGCCCGGCAGCCGCACCGAGTTCATCCAGTGGATCCAGGACGTGCGCGACCAGCGCGGCATCCTGCGGAACTACGTCAAGTACGACAACGAGATCCGCACCGGCACCAACGTCAAGCAGCTGGTGCACCGGGCGCTGCAGATCGCCCGCAGCGAGCCGGCCGGCCCGGTCTACCTCGTCGCGGCGCGGGAGGTGATGGAGGAACCGGCCGAGCCGCGGGCCGTCGATCCGGCGGGTTACCCGGCCCTCGCCCCGGCCGCGCTCGACCCGGAGGTCGCCGGGCAGATCGCGACCGCGCTGGCGGACGCGAGGAACCCGCTGATCGTGACGTCCTACCTGGGACGGGATCCGGCGGCGGTGCCGGCCCTCGTCGAGCTGGCCGAGCTGCTCGCGATACCCGTCGTCGAGGCGATCGCCTACCACGTCAACTTCCCGGCCGGCCATCCGCTGCATGCCGGGTACCAGTTCCACAGTGTCGGGCAGAACCCGGTGCTGGCCGAGGCCGACGTGATCCTGGTCATCGACAGCGACGTGCCGTGGATCCCGTCGGTGAACCGGCCCTCGCCCGGTGCCGAGATCTACTACGTGGACGCCGACCCGCTGAAGGCCCAGGTGCAGCTGTGGGATTTCCCCGCGCGGCTTTTCGCCACCGCGAACAGCAGGCTGGCGCTGGAGCAGATCGCTCGATCCGTTCGGGATAAAGGCCTTGGGGATCCGGCCGCGATCGAGGCCCGGCGCGAGGCGGCCGCGGCCCGGCACCAGCGGGCGCTCGCCGAGCGGGACGAGGC
>JAFMRC010000448.1 GCA_017354375.1 Nocardiopsaceae bacterium
AGGGGGCGGCGCCGTCGCCCGCGGCGGCGCTGCTGAAGCGGCTCGCGAGCGGCGACCTTACCGCGACGCTGGCAGTCGGGTTCGGGACTGGGCCAGGCGCCACGATCCGTTCGGAAGCAAGGGTTTCAGGATTGAAGCCCGGCGACGGGGCCGCCGGGATCGCGCGGCTGCGGGGCACCATCGGGGCGGTCGCGGACGCGTTGCCCGCGGGCCTGCTGCTGGTGCCCGCCGACGGGGTGCCGGACGCGCTGTACGCGGTCGAGGCGGACGCGCCGGGCGTGCACATCACGCCGGTCGTGTCGCTGGACATGACGCGGCAGCTGGCCGACGTCACGCTGGACGACGCCCCGGCCCGGCAGGTCGCGACCGGGGCCGACGCGAACGCCGCGACCCGCGCGGGACTGACCACCGGGGCCGTGGTGCTGGCCGCGGAGCAGCTCGGGCTCGCGCAGCGGTGCCTGGACGTGACCGTGGCCTACGCGAAGGAGCGGTATCAGTTCGCCCGGCCGATCGGCTCGTTCCAGGCGGTCAAGCACCGGCTCGCCGACCTGTGGACCGCGATCGCCCAGGCCAGGGCCGCGTCCCGGTACGCGGCCTCCTGCCTGGCGTCCGGCGACCCGGACACGGCCGTCGCCACGGCGCTGGCCAAGGCGGCGTGCAGCGACGTGGCGGTGCTCGCGGCCGAGGAGTGCGTGCAGCTGCACGGCGGGATCGGGTTCACCTGGGAGCACCCGGCGCACCTGTACCTGAAGCGGGCGAAGGCCTCGTCGGTGGGCTACGGCACCCCCGGCGCCCACCGCGCCGCCCTGGCCGACCTGGTCAACCTCCCCGCCCCCGCCTGACCCGCCCCGGCTGATCCCGCCGCGACATCTCCGCGAAACATAGCGCCGCTTTTCACCTGGCACGTTACACGGGGCGTAACGAGTGAGAAACGCCGTCGAAACTCCTGCATGGGAAACATGAAGCGTTGTGCCGCAAGCCCCCCGGAGGGGCACGAGGCCCCCATGAGGAGATACGAGACAGTGGTTCCATATCCAAGCTGGCTGGGACCGGGCGACAACGCCTGGCAGATGACGGCGGCCACGCTGGTCGGCCTGATGTCGATTCCGGCGCTCGCGGTGCTGTACGGCGGCCTGGTGCAGAAGAAATGGGCGATGAACACCATGATGATGGTGTTCTGCACTTTTTGCCTGACGCTCATCACCTGGGTGCTGTGGGCGTACAAGATGGGCTTCGGCACGCCCCTGATCGGCTCGTTCGTCGGCGACCCGCGGACCATCCTCGGAGCCAGCGCCCTGCAGGGCCAGGCGCACATTCCGCTGGTCGACCCGGTGATGCCCAAGGGCGGCTTCAGGTTTCCCGGCGCCTCGCTCGCGTACTTCCAGTTCGTGTTCGCCGCGATCACGCCGATCCTGTTCATCGGCAGCGTGCTCGGCCGGATCAGCTTCCGGGTCTGGGTGCTGTTCGTCCCGCTGTGGATCACCTTCGCGTACGCGGTCAACGCGTTCCTGCTCTGGGGCGGCGGCTTCTGGGCCCAGAGGGGCGCGCTCGACTACTCCGGGGGCTACGTCATCCACCTGGCGGCCGGCGTATCCGGCTTCACCGCCGCGGCGATCGTCGGGCCGCGGCTGAAGAAGGACCGGGAGCGGGCGATCCCGAACAACCTGCTGTTCGTGGCGGTCGGCGCCGGCATCCTGTGGCTCGGCTGGAACGGCTTCAACGGCGGTGACCCGTACTTCGCGGGCGCCGACGCCTCCGCGGCCGTCGTCAACACCAACCTCGCGACGGCCGTGGCGATGATGACCTGGATCCTCATGGACATGTTCCTGGGGCGGGAGAAGAAGCCGACCTTCCTCGGCGGCGTCAACGGCATGATCTGCGGGCTGGTCGGCATCACCCCGGCCGCCGGGTACGTGAACGGCCTCGGCGCGATGGCGATCGGCCTGGCCTGCTCCGCGGTCGTCTGGGTCGCCTGGTACACGCTGCCGAAGTACGTGTGGCCGTTCAACAAGGTCGACGACGCCTTCGGCGTGGTCTACACGCACGGCATCGCCGGCCTGCTCGGCGGCCTGCTGGTCGGCCTGCTGGCCGACCCGGGCATGATCGTGTACCCGGCGGCCCACGGTCCGAGCAGCGGCGCGGCGGGCGCCTTCTACGGGCACCCGCACCAGCTGCTGGTCCAGTTCCTCGCCGCGGTCACGATCATCGTCTGGGACGCGATCATCACGGCGGCCATCTTGTTCTTCATCAAGTACGTGCTCCGGATGAGCCTCCGGCTCGGCGACGAGGACCTGGCGGTCGGCGACGTCGCGGTGCACGGCGAGGAGGCGTACCCGGCCGAGGAACTGGTGAGCGTCTCGGCCTCGGTCGCCGACGAGGCCCGGGAGGTTCCGGGGGGCGGGGCTCCCGCTGGCGGGGGCGCGCCGGGCGGGGTCGCGCCGGGCGGGGCTGCGGCGGACGCGGCCAAGGTGCGTAAGTCCTGATGGCGCCATTTCGCTCGGGCGGCGTTTACGCTGGTACCACAGCTGCCGGACGTCGCCCCGAACGGATGGAGCATGAACGAACCCCTTGTCACGACCGCCACCCTGGTCACCACCGACGGCGTCCCGATCGACACCGTCCACCTCCCCGGCCCCGGAAGCCGCGTCCCCGGAGCCGAGAGCCGCGTTCCCGGAACCGAGAGCCGCCTCCCCGAGCCCGGAAGCCGCCTCCCCGGGCCCGAAAGACCGCGAGACCTCGCGATCGTGATGGCGCACGGGTTCACGCAGTCATGGCAGCGGCCGATGGTGTGGCGGATCGCCAAGCGGTTCAACCAGGCCGCCGGGGTGGTGACGTTCGACTTCCGCGGCCACGGCCGGTCCGGCGGGCTATCCACGCTGGGCGACAAGGAGGTCAATGACCTGGACGTGGCGGTCAGCTACGCCAGGCAGCTCGGCTACCGGCGGGTGGCGACCGTGGGGTTCTCGATGGGCGGGTCGGTGGTGCTGCGCCACGGCGGGCTGGTCGGCGGCGTTGACGCCGTCGTGTCGGTCAGCGGCCCCGGTCACTGGTTCTACCGGGGGACCGGGGCGATGCGGAAGGTGCACCTCGCGGCCGAGAAGCGGGTCGGGCGGCTGTTCGCCCGGCATGTCCTCGGCACGCGGATCTCCCCGGTCCGCTGGGATCCGGAGCCGATGCCCCCGGCCATCGCCGCGGGCCGCATCTCGCCGGTGCCGGTGCTGATCGTGCACGGCGACAAGGACCTGTTCTTCCCGCCGGACCACGGCCGCGAGCTGTACGACGGCGCCCGCGAGCCCAAGGAGCTGTGGCTGCTGCCCGGGTTCGGCCACGCCGAGCGGGCCACCGACGACGCCCTGGCTGACCGCATCGCCGCCTGGACGGCGACCGCCGTCATCCGCGGCGCGCGACCGGAAGCGGCGGCCAGCTAACCAGCTGGTCGCGAGCGGCATTCCCTCCGCGTACCCCGACGCGCTCTGCACTCCCACGACCGCCCGCTCCGCGAACGACGGCAGGTCCGGCGCCCCCGCGTACGCGCACGCGCTGCGCAGCCCCGCGACGATCATGTCCAGCAGGTCCTCCACGCCGGGCCGGGCCGGGTCGAGGTACATCCGGGCCGAGGAGATCCCCTCCTCGAACAGCTCCTTGCGCGCCCGCTCGTAGGCGCTGTCGCCCGCCGACCGCAGCCGCACCGCCCGCGCCGAGGCCATCCCGAAGCTCTCCTTGTACAGCCTTCCGTCCGGGTCGCGGAACGCGTCCCCCGGTGACTCGTACGTCCCCGCGAACCAGGATCCGATCATGACGCTGGACGCGCCGGCGGCCAGCGCCAGCGCCACGTCGCGCGGGTGCCGCACCCCGCCGTCCGCCCACACG
>JAFMRC010000449.1 GCA_017354375.1 Nocardiopsaceae bacterium
GGCGAGCTCCTCGACCGGGGCGCGACGGCCGTCGTGGTCAAGCGCGGTGCCCGCGGTGCGACCGCGTACACGGCCGACGACGGCGCCGTCTGGGTTCCGGCCCGCGAGGTCCGCGCGGTCGACGTGGTCGGCGCCGGGGACGCGTTCGTGGCCGGCTACCTGTCCGGTGTCCTCGACGGCCTCGGCACGGCGGGCCGCCTGCGGCGCGGCGCCGACGTGAGCGCGTTCGCCGTGGGCACCGAAGGCGACTGGGAGGGCCTGCCGTCCCGCCGAGACCTGGCCCTCCTGGACGCGGGAGACGACCCGGTCAGGTGACGGCGCAGTCGCCACGACCCGTTCGGGATGATGATTGGGGTGGCCGCGCGCCTACCAGCGCGGGGGAGGGGGGTACTGCGGCGGGTACTGGCCGGGGGGCGGGTGCCGCTGGACCGGCGGCGGGTACTGCTGGCCTGGAGGGTACTGCCCCGGCGGCGGGTACCGCGGCGGGAACTGCCCCGGCGGGGGGTACTGGGGGTACTGGGCCGGGGGGCCGTAGGCGTTCGGCGGGTAGCCCGCTGGGGCGCCGGGAGGGCGGGGGCCGGGGCCGCGCCGGCCACTGTTGGCGATGATGACGATCAGGGCGATGATCAGGCCGAGGATGAGGATCCCGGCGAAGACGATGACCACGACGCGGGCCGTGCCGGAGGACGAGCCGCTGGTGCTGGAGCCGGCCTGCTTGCCGGAGCCTGAGTTCCGGATGAGGTGATGGGCCCGGGCGAAGGGCTGGCCGTCGGGGCTCTTGAGCCATTTGACGATGCGGGTGTAGGGCGGGTTGGGCGCCGACGTGCTGACCGGGTATTCCGAGGCGTGGAGCGCCTTGTTGACGTCGACGATCCCGTAGCCGTAGCCGCTGTTCGGCACGTGGCCCTCGCCGGTCGCGGTGCCGATCAGCCGCTGGTCCACCCGGTACCAGGGCATGTTCGGGTACACCGACCTGATCAGTGCCGCCGTCGCCGACACCAGTGCCGCGGCACCGCTCGTCCCCTCGCTCTCGAGAGAGTAGCTCTGGCCGTCGCTGCTGGCGAGGTAAATCTGGTCGCCGGGCGCGGCCACCGAGACCTGCGGTCCCTGCGTGCTGTACCGCCACAGCGAGCCGTCCGGCTCGACGCCGCCGACGGTGAGGACGCCGGCGCAGGTGCCCGGATCCTCCGGGCCGTGACCGCCCAGGTTGATGTCCCCGGAGGACGCGATCACGACCACGTTGTGGTCGAGCGCGTCGGCGATGGCCGACTGCTCGGCCGGGTCGCACGCGCTCGAGGAGTACGTGACCGCGCCGATCGAGAGGTTGATGACGTCCGCCCCGTGCTCGACGGCGTACCTGATGCCCCTGGCAACGGGCTCGCGGACAGAGTCGTCTCCGGAGTTGGCGGGGTTGATGGCGTGCACGGGCAGGATCTTGGCCTGCGGCGCGAGCCCGACCGGGTCGGGGCCGACCGCGGTGGTGCCGGTGCCCTGGCCCGCGATAAGCTCGGCCATCAGGGTGCCGTGCCCGCCGTTCGGCTTGTAGTCGTGCTCGCCGTCGCCGGGGTCGCCGAACATGTCCGCGCCGGGCTCGACGACGCCCGGCAGGTCGGGATTGCTGGCCTGGACGCCGCTGTCCACGAGCGCGACGGTTTCCCCGGCGCCCTCGGTGGTGGGCCACACGTCCTGCTGCACGTCCCAGTGGGAGCTGTCCAGCCACCACTCGTGGGGGTTGATGACGTAGTCGCCAGTGGTCGCGCGGGCGGTGGTCGCGCGGGCGGTGGCCGCGCGGGCCGGGGTAGCGGGTAGCGTCAGTACGGCCGGGAACGTCAGCGCGCACGCCGCCGCCAGCCCGGCCACCAGCGTGGCCAGCCGTCGCGTGCGCTGTGTCATTGTGGTCGTCCCCGATCCTGGTGCTCCGGCCGTTTTCCCGGGGGCCGGTGATTTCCTGGGGGGAGGTGAGGCCCCGGGGAATGGTACCGCCGGATCGGCCGGTTACCGGGGCCTATGTCATACTTTGCGGGCTGTTTCCAGGGTGCCGGAGGTCGGGATGACGGACATCAGGGGCGGATCGCCGCGCAGTGCCGCGTGGTTCGCCGCCGACGGGAAGGTGGGGTTCACCCACCGGTCCAAGCTGTACAACCAGGGCTATTCCTCCTCGATGTTCGACGGGCGGCCGGTCATCGGGATCTGCAATAGCTGGTCGGACCTGGCGCCGTGCAACGCCCACCTGCGCCACGTGGCGGAGGCGGTCAAGCGGGGCGTGCTGATGGCCGGCGGGGTGCCGATGGAGTTCCCCACGATCTCGCTCGGCGAGACGCTGATGCGCCCGACGACGATGCTCTTCCGCAACCTGATGGCGATGGACGTCGAGGAGTGCCTGCGGGCCAACCCGCTGGACGGCGTGGTGCTGCTGGCCGGCTGCGACAAGACCACCCCGGCGCAGCTGATGGGGGCGCTGAGCGTGGACCTGCCCGCGATCATGGTCACCGGCGGGCCGATGCTCAACGGGAAGTTCCGTGGCCGCGACGCGGGCTCGGGGACGGATGTGTGGAAGTTCAGCGAGGAGTTCCGGGCCGGGCGGATGAGCGCCGGGGACTACCGCGCCGCCGAGGCATGCCTGTCGCGGAGCAGCGGGCACTGCACCACGATGGGCACCGCGTCGACGATGGCCTGCCTGGCCGAGGCGCTGGGGCTGTCGCTGCCGGGAAGCGCGGCGCTGCCGGCCGTGGACGCGGGCCGGTACAACGTGGCGGAGCGGGCCGGAACGCGGATCGTGGAGATGGTGGCCGAGGACCTGCGGCCGTCGGTGGTCGTCGACCGTCGCTCGTTCGAGAACGCGGTGCGGGTCAACGCGGCGATCGGCGGTTCCACCAACGCCGTGGTGCACCTGCTCGCGATGGCGGCGAGGGCCGAGGTCGAGCTGTGCCTCGACGACTTCGACCAGGCGGCGGCGGACGTCCCGCTGATCGTGAACCTGAAGCCGTCGGGGGACTACCTGATGGAGGAATTCGCCTACGCCGGCGGGCTGCCCGCGGTGCTGGCCGAGCTCGGCGACCTGCTGCACGCCGGCGCGAGGACGGTCAGCGGGCAGAGCATCGGGGAAATCGCCGGGCAGGCGGAGAACTTCAACACCGACGTGATCCGTCCGCTGGCGGACCCGGTCGCGCCGAAGGGCTCGGGCACCGCGGTGCTGCGCGGCAACCTCGCCCCGGACGGCGCGGTGCTCAAGATATCGGCGGCATCGCCCGAGCTGCTCCGGCATACCGGGCGCGCGCTGGTCTTCGACACGATCGAGGAGTACATCCAGCGTTCCGACGACCCGGACCTGCCGGCCGACGCCGGCACGGTCCTGGTGGTGCGGGGCGCCGGCCCCGTGGGGTACCCGGGGATGCCGGAGATCGGGAACCTGCCGATCCCCGCCAGGCTGCTGGACGCGGGCGTGCGCGACATGGTGCGGATCTCCGACGCGCGGATGAGCGGCACCGCGTACGGGACGGTGGTGCTGCACGTCGCGCCCGAGTCGGCGGTCGGCGGGCCGCTGGCGCTGCTGCGGACCGGGGACGTGGTCACGCTCGACGTGCCCGGGCGGCGCCTGGAGATGGACGTCTCCGACGAGGAGCTGGCCAGTCGACGGGAGCGGCTGGCGCTTCCCGGGGATACGGGGGGCCGGACGGCTCCGCCGGGCCGCCCGGGGGAGGGGGGCTACTCCTGGCTCTACCGGCAGCACGTCGGGCAGGCGGACACGGGCGCCGACTTCGACTTCCTGGTCGGAAGGCGCGGGCACGCGGTCGGCCGCCGCCACACCTGACCGCGTCCTTGTTGACGCGGCATCAACGGCGCGTTGCTACGGCTA
>JAFMRC010000450.1 GCA_017354375.1 Nocardiopsaceae bacterium
CGGCGCCGCCGGCGGCAGCGGCGCGGCCCCCAGCGCGGGCCCGTCCGAAGGCCCCGGCACCGCCCAGGCCCTCGGCTAGGGGATTTGGCCTAGCTCTTGGTTAGAGGGCTGGGCCTAGCTCTTGGCTAGCTCTTGGTTAGGGGGCTGGGCCTAGCTCTTGGCTAGCTCTTGGTTAGGGGGCTGGGCCTAGCTCTTGGCTAGCTCCCTGGCTAGCCCTTGGCTAGCCAGGGAGGGCGAACCTGCCGTCAGGCAGCGGGTCCACGAGCCCGTCGGCCACGAGGCCGTCGAGCGCGCGGGCCCGCTGCGCGCTTTCCGGCCAGACGATGTCGAACCGGCTGAGCTCGACGGGTGCCTGGCTGTCGCGCAGCAGGGCCAGCAGCCTTCCGCGGCACTGCCGGTCGGTGCCCTCGTAGCGCTGCGCCTTCCGCGCATCGCCCGATCTGGGCTTTCCGCGGGCGAGCCACTCACAGCCGCCGCTGACGGGACACGCGCCGCAGCCCGGGCTGGACGCCACGCACACGAGCGCGCCGAGTTCCATCACGGCGACCGACCACAGGGCCGCCGTCGGGGCGTCGTCCGGGAGCAGCGATTCCGCCAGCCGGTACTCCGCCCTGGACGGAGCGGCTGGCGGATATTCCCTGCCGCTCACCAGCCTGGCGAAGACCCGCCGCACGTTCGTGTCGAGGACCGCATGCCTCTGGCCGAACGCGAAGGTGGCCACCGCGGCGGCGGTGTACGCGCCGACCCCGGGAAGCTTGATGAGCTCGTCGTAGTCCGCGGGGATGTTCCCCGCGTAGCTGTCCGTCACGATGCGCGCGGTCTCATGCAGGCGAAGCGCCCGGCGGGGATAGCCGAGCCGCCCCCACTGCCGGACGGCCTCCCCCGGTGGGTCGGCGGCCAGGTCCCGGGGCGCCGGCCACCGCTCCAGCCATGCCCGGTGGGCCGGGAGCACGCGGTTCACCGGCGTCTGCTGCAGCATGACCTCGCTGACCAGCACCGACCAAGGCGTAGCATCGGGGGCGCGCCACGGCAGGCTCCTGGCGTGCTCGGCATACCAGTCGAGCACTGGTCCGGCTAGAGGCGAAGGCATGCCGCCATTATCCGCGACAGGAACTGCGCTAACGCCACACCCCGCTAGGGTACGCAGCGAGACCATCGCGTACACCCTGGCGACAGCGTTGGTCGCGTTGCGTACACAATCCCGCAGCAGCGGTGAGACCATCGCGGTCCCCGTCGGCATCCCCGCTGTCGGCGGTTCCGGGGACGTCGGGGGGCGCGTGCGACTTTTGGCGCATGGCGGCCCCACATATGCCGCGAACCGCCCCCATTCAGGGGTCTCATTCGCCAAAGGTCGGTGTCAGGCTCCCGTCGGCGCGTCTGCCGCGTGATTTCGCTGGCCCTGTGCATACTTAGCGTATGCGTAATATAACTATACGTTGTCAGGGTGGTCGGGGTGGCCGGGGCCAGGGTGATCCAGACGAATACTGGCGGCGTCGGTTCTTCATCCTCGGTGGCGGCCTCGCCGTGCTGATGCTGCTCGCATGGCTGCTCGGCGGCGGTGGCGGCGGTCCGAGCCACCAGGAGAGGAAGGCAGCCGCTACCCGCGCGTCCGCGGCGGCCAAGAAAGCGCGGAGATCGCTGCCCCGGGCGGCGTACGGCAAACCGCGCGGTGCGCGGGCGTCGGCGTCGGCTGCGCCGTCGCTCTCGTCCGCCGGTGGCCTGGCTGCCGGGAGTTCGTCCGCTGGGGGCTCGTCCGCCGACAGGTCGTCCGCCAGGGGCTCGTCCGCCGACGGGTCGGCTGCCAGGGGCTCGTCCGCTGGGGGATCGGGCGCCACGCCGTCGCACTCGGCGTCCGGCTCCGCGGGGGCGTCCGGCTCGAGTCGGCACTGCCAGGCGGGCAGCATCGTGCTCAGCCTGTTCACCAGCCAGCGGAGTTACCGGCCAGGGGAACGGCCTACGTTCAGCGTCTACGCGGTCTCCACGTCCGCGCAGGAGTGTCGGCTGCGGTACGGCCCGGCCGCGGTGCGGGTGATGGTGACCAGGCACGGCAAGGTCGTCTGGGACTCCGCCGCCTGTGAGAGCACCCGGCAGGGGGCGCGGACGACGCGCCTCGCTCCGGGAGTGCCGCGGGAAGTGGCACTGTCCTGGAACCGGGAGGCGTCCGCCCGATCCTGCGCGGGCACGCTGCCACGCGGCGAGCAGGGCACCTTCCAGGCTGTCGCCCAGGCGGACGGCCGCTCCAGCCCCGTCCGCTCGTTCAGGCTACTGAACTGATCACCCGCGCAGGGCCGCGGCGAGAGCCGAGCGGACGTCTTCCACTTCCACTATCTCCATGCCGCCGCTCGCGGTCGCGCCCGAGCCGGCCGGAACGATCGCCCGCCGTAGGCCCATCCGCTCGGCCTCGGCCACCCGGCGGGGGACGCCCGCGACGTTTCGCACCTCGCCGGCCAGGCCGACCTCGCCAGTCGCGATGACGCCCTGCGGGAGGGACAGGTTGGCCATCGAACTCGACAGCGCGAGCGCGACCGCGAGGTCGACGGACGGCTCGGTGAGCTTGACTCCGCCGACGGTGGCCGCGTACACGTCGGCCTTGCCCACCTTGACGTCGGCGCGCCGCTGCAGCACGGCGAGCACCATCCCGACGCGGGAAGGGTCGAGCCCGGACGTGACACGGCGTGGCACGTCGGCGTTGGTCTGGGCTACCAGTGCCTGCACCTCGGCGAGCAGGGGGCGGCGGCCTTCCAGGGTGACCGTGATGCAGGTGCCGGGCACCGGCTCGCGATGACGGGATACGAACAGGCCACTCGGATCGGCCAGCCCGATCAGCCCGTACTCGCCGAGGTCGAAGCAGCCCACCTCGTCGGTGGGGCCATACCTGTTCTTGAGCGCGCGGACCATGCGCAGCCTCGAGTGCCGGTCGCCCTCGAAGTGCAGCACGACGTCGACGAGGTGCTCCAGGGTCCGCGGGCCCGCCACCGAGCCGTCCTTGGTGACGTGCCCGACGAGGATCGTGGCCATCCCCCGTTCCTTGGCCACCGCGGTCAGCGCGGTCGCCACCTCTCGCACCTGGGTGACGCCGCCGGGCACGCCGTCGGTGTCGGCGGCTCCGATCGTCTGAACGGAGTCGATGATGAGCAGCTTCGGCTCCACGGCCGACACGTGAGAGACGACCGCGTCCAGGTCGGTCTCCGCGGCGAGGTAGAGGTTCTCGCTGATCGCGCCGATCCGGTCCGCGCGCAGCCGCACCTGCGCCGCTGACTCCTCCCCGGTGACGTACAGCACCGGCCCGCCGTCGGCGACCAGGGCACCCGCCTCGAGCAGCAACGTCGACTTGCCGACACCGGGCTCGCCTGCCATCAGCAGCACCGCGCCGGGTACCAGCCCGCCCCCCAGAACCCGGTCCAGTTCCTCCATGCCCGTCGGCCGCGCTGCCGCCTCCGCGGCATCGACCTTCCCGATCGGCGTCGCGGGCGTGCTCACCGGGCCGCCGCCGAGGCGCCCGGCGTTCTTCCCGGCGCCCGCGCCGCCATACCCCGCCGCCCTGATGCCTGCCCGCACCAGCCGGGGGACGGCGGCTTCCTCCACGGTGCCCCATGCCTGGCACTCGCCGCACCGGCCGACCCACTTGGCCGTCTGCCAGCCACACTCCGCACAGCGGTATCCCGCCGAAGTCCTTGCCATGCCATGCACCATAACGACCCCCACCGACATTCCCGGCCCTACGGCGCGGAGCCGGGTGTGCGTCAGGCTTGTAGGTAGTCAAGATCATCTTCGGGATGTGGGTGCTCAGGCGGCGCCTGTCTGGTTGTAACGGTGGTCGCAGACGGCTTCCCACTCGCTGCTGGCCTCGCGG
>JAFMRC010000202.1 GCA_017354375.1 Nocardiopsaceae bacterium
CGGCCATCACCTGAACACTGGAGAGACTCCCATCGATCACGTTCCGTTACTAGAAGCCACGCCGTGAATTCTGCATGTTCACGCGTACCTAGCTCTGCACATCAAGCCGTACACCGACACCCCGCCTCGGCAGTAAGCCCGTGGCTGATCCGACCACATTGCTGCATGCCGACTGTGAAAAGCTGGCTGAGGCGTACGACCAGTTCAGGTCCGCGTTGTGGCTGCTTCAGGAGACCGTGGAGCGCCTGGAGGCCGAGCTGGATCGCTCGCTGGATCAGTGGGATGGCTCTGCCCATACGGAATACCTCCGGTTCGCTGCGACGTGGCATCAAGACTGCATCTCGCTTACCCGCGTCCTGCAACGCCTCGGTTCGGTGGTCCGGACTGCCGAGGGCAACTACACAGCCGCGGCCGAGGCCAACCTGACGATGTGGGAGTGCCACTGATGCGCGGTCACGCATCGGTACGGATTCACCTGGTTCCATCCGATCTGGGAAAGGCCGCGACCGGCTTGGTCAGCCAGGGCACCGACCTGCACGAAGCCATAGCTGCCCTTGCCTCGGCACTTGCCGGATGCGCGGGAATGGCCGGAAACGACGCATGGGGGCACCGCTTCGCCGCGATGTATGATCCGGCGACCGCGGCTCTGCAGCGGACGTTCGCCGCCGGTCAGAAGTCTCTGCAGGGGATGGCCACCGGCCTGGTGACCACCGCAAACAACTACCTCCAGGCCGACCACCACTCCACCACGGGCAAGGCCCGTGGCACTGGGACGAAATTGCCGCCTCCTGGCCAGATCCCAGGACAGCACGCAGGTGCATCTCCACCACCGGCGGCCGGCCAAGGCTCCCCGGGCCTGCCCAGCTGGCTCGCCAAGTACTGGCCCAATGGACACCAGAACCTGCTGCGTGAGGCCGCAACCTACTACGGCCGGATGGCCGCGATCCTGCAGATGACCGGCAGTGCCGTGGAGTCGGACCTCAATGCGATTACCGACACCACGAGCGAGCCGTCGGTGGCGGCCATGCACGACTTCCTGACGCTGATCTACAACCGCAAGGATCCCAGCCGCGCGCCGCTGTCAGCCGCACAGCGGGCATGCGCCCAGCTCTCGGGCGTCTGCACGGGCTATGCCGACCTGATCGACTCGATGCACTCACGCGTTGAGCACGCTCTCGCTGGAACCGGCCTCGCGGTTGGCCTTACCTCAGCCGTTGGCGGGGTCATCGACTTCTTCACCGACGGCCTGACCACCGGCCTCGTCAGCGAGGCCGACGAGGCCGAAGCCAGCGCGATCCTCGGCCCCATCGCTGCCGATTTCACCACCGCGGTCGAAAACGAACTTGCCAGTGCCGACCTGGGCAGCCTCGCCACGATGCTTGAGGACGCCGCGGAGAACGCCCCCGAACTCGAGCCGATCACGGCCGATACCACCCCTGCCGAGAACGTCGCCGACGACGAACTAGAGGAGGAATTGGCCGACGCTGGCCAGGGCGGCGACGATGGCGGGCCGCCTCCGCTGCATATGCCAAACTGGAACAGTGGAGACGACGAAGATCCCAAGTATCAGCGAAATCCAGCAGCAATCGCCCGGGAACTCAGCGGTGGCTATACTAGGAAGGAAATAACTGACGCCATTCATACGATAAAGCGTGATCCTATGGTTAGGTCAGTACTCGGACGGAATAACCCTGATATTGTAGTAAATACGTCCAACGGAGACGTCTATCTGGAGCTTCCGGACGGATCCCCTTCCGTAGAACCGATTGACAACATCTACGAGTATCTGCCCGATAAGGGACGGTGATCTGACGATGGTTCGCGAACTCTCGGACAGATGGATTCTCGGCCTTAGACCGCTGCTGGTAACAAGCGCGGAACTTAGCGATGGACTTACCGTTTCTCTTGAGGATGGCACAACAATTAATGTTGGCGATACCGCCACATTTGGGCCGGGTTCTGCCAGGGACCGGAAGTCTGATCACAAGCCAATTGACCGCCTGTCAAGCGACGATATCGAGTTTCTGTCGTCAACGACAATCGCTTCTGCCGTTCTTTTCAAGTCGGGCAGCCTGCGAGTTGTCTTCAGTACAGGCCACCAGCTCTATGCCAGCGAACAGGACCACCCTCTCCGCATAAAAATCCGGATACCCGGCACGTTCAATGCAGATATCAATGGCTCAATTCATAATATCAGGGTGGACAACAGCGGATCTTAATTAGAGTATTGGCGGCGTCCCGTAACAGCGCGGCCGGAACCTCGCCCGGCTTGCGGGCGACGGCGCCGTAGACGGGCACCGGCGTCACGTGCGTGGCGTCGGGGGGACCCGGGCGCCATTCGGTGACCGGGACGACGCCGGGATCGACGAGGTCGAGGCCGTCGAACCAGGCGGTGATCTCCTCCCGCCCGCGCAGCACCACGTGGGCGGTGGAGACCTTGTTCCACCGGCGCGCGGCCTCGTCCAGGGACTGGTCCAGGTCACTGGCCGGGTGGACCACCACCAGGTAGCTTCCCGGGCACGCCTCGCCCAGCATCGCGGCCAGGATGGCGCGGACCTCGGAGTCGTGGCCGACGAACTGCAGCAGGCGGTTCAGGACGATCGCGACCGGCTGGCCGAAGTCCAGGATCTCCCGCGCCCGCTCGGTGATCTTGCCCGGCTCCCGCACGCTGGCGTCCACGTAGCTGGTGGCACCCTCCGGCGCCGGGCGCAGCAGCGCCCGGGCGTGCGACAGCACGACCGGGTCGTTGTCCACGCACACGACCCTGGAGGAGGGCGCGGCCGACTGCGCCACATCGTGGACGCCGCCGGGGGCGGGTATCCCGGTCCCGACGTCGATGAACTGCCGGATCCCGGCCTCGCCGGCCAGGTACCGGGTGACGCGGCCGAGGAACGCCCGGCACGCGTACCCCACGTGCTCCATCACCGGGGATGCCTTGACGAGCTGGCGGGCGACCCGGCGATCGACGTCGAAGTTGTCCCGGCCCCCGGTCAGGTAGTTCCGGACTCGCGCCACGTTGGGCGCGGACGCGTCGATCCGCGGGCGCGGGACGGAATGGGCCGCCGGTCTCAGCCACTCCTCATCCGTCACCCTCGCCCGCCCCTCTATGTGGTCGCAGGCCGCGACCACATACATCCGTATCTGTATTCCTACCACATACCGAGCCGGGTGGCGGGGAGGCTCTCTCGGTATCTTTTAAGTAGAAATACCTACGGGCGGGAAGCGGGCCGGAAGGGGGCGCCCGTCACCTTCGCGGAGATGCCGGTGCGGTCCAGGTACGGGGTGATGCCGCCCAGGTGGAACGGCCAGCCCGCGCCGAGGATCATGCACAGGTCGATGTCCTCGGGCGCCGCGACCACGCCCTCGTCGAGCATGATCCGGATCTCCTGGGCGAGGCCCTCCAGGGCCCGTTGCAGCACCTCGGGTCCCGTCGATGGCGACGACCCGCCCGCCAGCGCCGACAGGACCTCCGGATCGACCGAGAAGTCCGGCCGGTAGATCGAGCTCTTGCCCGCCTGGACCAGGGCCTTCAGCTTCGGCGACACCGTGAACCGGTCCGGGAACGCCCCGGCCATCGTCTCGGCCACGTGCAGCGCGATCGCGGGGCCGACGAGCTGCAGCAGCATGAACGGGGACATCGGCAGGCCCAGCTCGTCGGCGGCGTGCTCGGCGACCTCGAACGGGGTGCCCTCATCGACGGCGCGAGTGATCTCGCCGAGGAACCGGGTCAGCAGCCGGTTCACCACGAACGCCGGGCGGTCGGCGACGATGACGCAGTTCTTCTTCAGCGCCTTGCCGGCCGACAGGGCGGTGGCCAGCGAGGCATCGTCGGTCGAGGCGCCGCGCACGACCTCCAGCAGCGGCAGCACGGCGACCGGGTTGAAGAAGTGGAAGCCGACGACCCGCTCGGGGTGCCTGAGGCCGGCCGCCATGTCCGTGACCGATAGCGAGGAGGTGTTGGTCGCGAGCACGCACTCCGGCGTCACGATCTCCTCGACCTCGGCGAAGACCTTCTTCTTCACGCCGAGATCCTCGAAGACCGCCTCGATGACGAAGTCCGCGTCGGCGAAGCCGTCCTTGGACACCGAGCCGGAGACCAGGGCCTTCAGCCGGTTCGCCTCGTCCGGGGAAACACGGCCGCGCTCGGCCAGCTTGGCGATCTCGCCGTGGACGTGCCCGACGCCCGCCTCGACCCGCTCGGCGTCGAGGTCGGTGAGCAGTACCGGCACCTTGAGGCGGCGGACGAACAGCAGCGCGATCTGGGCGGCCATCAGGCCGGCGCCGACGACGCCGACCTTGGTCACCGGGCGCGCCAGCGACTTATCCGGCGCCCCGGAGGGTCGCTTGGCCCGCTTCTGGGTCAGGTCGAACGCGTACAGGCCGGCCTTCAGCTCGGGGGACAGCAGCAGGTCGGCCAGGGCCTCGTCCTCGGCCGCGAAGCCCTCGTCGCGGGTCCGGGTCCGGGCCGCGGCGACCAGGTCGATCGCCCGGACCGGAGCGGGCGCGGCGCCGTGCAGCTTGCCCTCGACGGTGAAGCGGGCCGCGCTGACGGCGTTCTCCCACTCCTCGGCCGTGCCGGCCGGCGGCGCGGAAGGGCCGACCGGCCGCGACACCGTCACCGACCCGGTGAGCACCCCGGCCGCCCAGCGCAGCGACTCCTCAAGGAAGTCGGCGGGCTCGAACATCGCGTCCGCGATGCCCAGCGAGAACGCCTCCGGCGCCTTGATCATCTTGTTCTGCGCGAGCGGGTTGTCGATGATCAGCTTCAGCGCGGGCGCGGGGCCGATGAGCCGCGGCAGCAGGTAGGTGCCGCCCCATCCGGGGACGAGCCCGAGGAACGTCTCCGGGAAGGCGATCATGCTCACCCCGGACGACAGGGTCCGGTAGGTGCAGTGCAGCGCGACCTCGAGGCCGCCGCCGAGCGCCACGCCGTTGACGAAGCCGAACGACGGTACCGGCAGCTCGTTCAGCCGCCGGAACACCGCGTGCCCCAGCCTCGCGATGGCCAGGGCCTTGTCCCGGGTGTCGGCCAGGGCCGCGCCGTCCAGGTCCGCGCCCGCGGCCAGGATGAACGGCTTGCCGGTGACGCCAACCGCCGTGACCTCGCCGGAAACCACCCGCGGCTCGATGGAGTCCAGGGCCGCGTTCAGCGACAGCAGCGACCTGGGGCCGAACGTGTTCGGCTTGGTGTGGTCGAACCCGTTGTCCAGGGTGATCAGTGCGAGGATCCCCGCGGGGCCGAGGTCCACGTCGCGGACGATGGCGTTGGTCACGACCTCCCCGAACTCGGGAATGTCGGCAGCGATCATTTGGCGCCCTCCCAGGCGGTGTTCTCCCACAGGACGGATCCGCCCATGCCCATGCCGATGCACATCGTGGTCAGCCCGTAGCGGACCTCGGGATGCTCGGCGAACTCGGCGGCGAGCTGGGTCATCAGCCGCACGCCGGAGGAGGCGAGCGGGTGGCCGATGGCGATCGCGCCGCCCCACGGGTTCACCCGGGGATCGGCCGCGTCGATCTTGAAGTGGTCGAGGAAGGCGAGCACCTGGACGGCGAACGCCTCGTTGATCTCGAACAGGCCGATGTCGTCGACGGTGAGGCTGCGGCGGGCGAGGAGCTTCTCGGTGGCCGGGACCGGGCCGATCCCCATCACCTCGGGCTCGACGCCGGCGAAGGAGAAGTCCACCAGGCGCATCTTGGCGCTCAGGCCCAGCTCGGCCGCGACCTCCTCGGCGGCGATGATGCAGCCGGTGGCGCCGTCGTTGATGCCGGAGGAGTTCCCGGCGGTGACCCGGCCGTGCGGGCGGAACGGGGTTTTCAAGGAGGCCAGCGTCTCGACGGTGGTGCCCGGGCGCGGCGGCTCGTCCCTGGTGGCCCAGGACCAGCCCAGCTCCTTAGTACGGATCGCCATCGGCACCAGGTCGGGCTGGATCTTGCCCGCCTCGTAGGCGGCGGCGACCTTCGCCTGGCTGGCCGCGGCGTAGGCGTCGGCGCGCTCCTTGGTGATCTCCGGGAACCGGTCGTGCAGGTTCTCGGCTGTCATGCCCATGAACAGCGCGGACTCGTCCACCAGGCCCTCGGAGATGAACCGCGGGTTGGGGTCGACCCCCTCCCCCATCGGGTGCCGGCCCATGTGCTCCACGCCGCCGGCCACGGCGACGTCAACGGAGCCCAGCGCGACCGAGCCGGCGACCGTGGTCACCGCGGTCATGGCGCCCGCGCACATCCGGTCGATCGAGTAGCCGGGCACCGACTTCGGCAGCCCGGACAGCACCGCGGCGGCGCGCCCGATCGTCAGCCCCTGGTCGCCGATCTGGGTCGTGGCCGCGATGGCGACCTCGCCGACCCGCTCCTTCGGCAGGTTCGGGTTCCGCCGCAGCAGCTCCCTGATCACCCGGACTATCAGGTCGTCCGCCCTGGTCTCGGCGTAGATGCCCTTCGGCCCGGACTTCCCGAACGGCGTGCGCACGCCGTCGCAGAAGACCACCTCGCGTGCCCTCATCGGCCACCCTCTCTGTATCTCCCGGGGGGACGACCCCCCGTAGCCCCCCGATGCGTGCCTGGGCCAATGCTACTTGCTAGTAACATGCGCGTGTCAACTCGCGCGTCAACTCTTCGAGAGGAACTCCAGCAGCCGCTCCAGCGGCCAGCAGTTGATCACGTCATCGGGGGTCAGCCCGCCGAAACGGGCGGCGGCTACCCCGTAGCGCACGTTGGTCAGGTCTGCCAGGGAATGGGCGTCGGTATCGATGGCGAACTTCACGCCCGCGTCCCTGGCGGCGGCGATGTGCTCGGGCGGCAGGTCCATCCGGTGCGGCGAGGCGTTGATCTCCAGCGCGGTCCCGGTGCGGGCGCACGCCGCGTACAGGGCGTCGAGGTCAACCTGGACCGGCGGACGGCGGCCGATCCTGCGGGTCAGCGGGTGACCGATGATGTTCACTCGCGGGTTCTGGGCGGCTACGGTGAACCGTTTCGTCATCGTCGCCTGGTCCTGCTCGAAGCTGGAGTGAACCGACGCGACGGTGATGTCGAACCCGCCCAAGAAGTCTTCGTCCCAGTCCACGCTGCCATCGGGGGCGATGTTGAGCTCGCTGCCGTGCAGCAGGACCATGCCGGTGCTGTCCGCGAGCGCGCGCAACTGGTCGCGCTGGACGAGGACCTTCTCATCGGTCATCCGCTGCATGACCAGGTTCGGCGCGTGGTCGGTGACCGCGTAGTACTCGTAGCCACGGGCCCCGGCCGCCGCGATCATTCCCTCCAGGGAGACGGTGCCGTCGGTGAGGTCGGTGTGCGTGTGCAGGTCACCACGGAGGTCTTCCGCCCGGATGAGCCCATGACCCGGGCCGCTCTCCCCCGCTCCTGGCGTCGCGAGGTGGGCGGCGAGCACCGCGCAGATCTCATCGGCGGTAGCGTCGGGCGCGAGTGAGCCCAGGGCCTCGCGCAGCGCGGCGTCGCTGGCCGCGATGGCGATGCCGCGCAGGATGCGCTCCTCGCTCTTGGGGCCGAACCCGGGCATCCCGCGCAGCCTGCCGCCCCGTACTGCCTCGTCAAGCTCACCGACGCTGGTGATGCCAAGTTCGCCGACGATCTGCAGGGCACGCTTGGGCCCGACACCGGGAACCTTCGAGAGCACCAGCGCACCCGGCGGGACCTTGGCCCGCAGGTCATCGACCGCCTTGATCGTGCCGGTCCGCCGGTACTCGGCGATCTTCGCGGCGACCGAGGAACCGACGCCGGGAACCCTGGTCAGCGCGGATTCCGGCAGCGCGCCGAGATCCTCCGGGTAGCCTCCGACGGCCCTGGCCGCCTTCTCGTAGCTCCGCACCCGGAACTGGTCGCCGCCGGTGAGCCCGAGCAGCTCGGAGTACTCGCGCAGGAGAGCCGCCACGGCCTCGTTCGGGCTAGGCATGTCCCTATGGTCGCACGGCGGGTTCCTGGCGCCGGAGCCGCCAGGCGATCGCGGCCAGCACCAGCAGCAGCGCCATGCCGCCCAGGATGTAGGCGTTGCCGGTGAGCAGCCACAGGCCCTGCCAGTGGTACTCGACGAACCACGGCTGGTCGCCGCGGAGCGAGTAAATCTCCGGGTTGGTGTTCGGCGGCGCCCACAGGAAGCCGAGCGAGAACTTGCCGAGGTTGCGCGCGTTCTCCCACAGCGCGTCCGGCCACGGCCCGAACACGATGATGATCCCGGCGGCGAGCGCCAGCAGCCAGCGGGACCGGGCGCGGGCTGCCTTCCAGCCCTTGATGGCGTAGTAGACGGCGACCACGGCGCCGGGGGCGACCCACACCCAGTGGTGGTCCCAGCTGACCGGCGAGTCCAGCAGCGCGGTCAGCGCGGTGGCCAGGATCGCGGCCACCCGGTGCCCGGCCCGGTCGAGCAGGTAGGCGACGCCGAGGCCGATCACGGTGGCGACCACCACGGCGGCCATCCACGGCACCTGGCCGGCATCGACGCTGCCGGCCAGCCGGGTGATGAGCCCGCGCAGCGACTGGTTGCCCGCCCAGCCGAGGAACCCGGCCCGGGTGCCGTCGGAGATGACCAGCCCGTGCAGCCACCACAGGACGGAGTCGCCGGGCAGGATGATGAAGGCGACCACGACCGTGAACAAGAAGCCGGCCACGGTCATGGCCGCCTCCCGGAACTTCCTGGTGATCAGCAGGTACGGGATGAAGATCAGCGGGGTCAGCTTGATGCCCGCCGCGATGCCGGTGACGAACCCCTTCCACCAGCGGCCCTCGCTCGGCTGGCACAGGTCCCCCATGATCATCGCCATCAGCACCAGGTTGACCTGGCCGAGGTAGACGGTGCGGATCTCCGGCTGCAGCCAGAAGGTGACCCCGGCGGCCAGCAGCGTGGCGCCGAGCCGCACCCGCCGGTCGTGGTACCACCCGTCCTGCCGCGCCAGGCCGCCGATGGTGAACCACAGCGCGACCGGCAGCGCCAGCATGTTCACCACGATCGAGAAGACCAGCAGCGGCCCCGGCGGCAGGAGCGACAGCGGCGCGAACGCGATCGCGGCGAACGGCGGGTAGGTGAACTTGAGGGCCAGGGCGCTGTAGCCGCCCCAGTCGTACAGCGGCGCGCTCGCGTGCGGGTTGTAGAACGGCAGCACGTGCCGGACGATGAGGCCGCCGTCCCGGTACACCGTCAGGTCCACGGCGTTCGTGCCGCCGTCCTTGCCGGTGAGGGCGTCGAAGACGATCCAGCCGACGATCGCGACGGCGAACGTGATGGCGCCCGCGACGAGCAGCCGGGTACGGGCCGGCCCCGTGCCGACGGCGGGTGAGGTGTCTGCGGGTGACGTGTCGGTGGCCTGGTTCACAGGTGTAACGCTATCGGCTCCGGCCATACGATGTGGGGCATGAGTGTGCAGGGCCTCGTGACGTCCGGGCCGCTGATCCTGGCGATCCCGGTGGCCGCGGCGGCCGGCGCGGTGACGTTCCTGTCGCCGTGCTGCCTGCCCCTGGTCCCGGGGTACCTGTCCTACATCACCGGCATGTCCGGGGCCGACGGGGCCTCGGCCGCGGGCGGGGCGGCGG
>JAFMRC010000203.1 GCA_017354375.1 Nocardiopsaceae bacterium
ATCCTGAGCGAGCCGCCCCGGCGCCCGGGCCGCCCCAGCGCCCCCAGGGCCCCCAGCGCCCCCCCAGTTCCTCAGCGGGCGGTGAGGTCGGCGATGAGGTCATCGGCGACGGATTCCTCGTAGACCACGCGGCCCGTCGCGGCCATGGCCTCGGCAAGCGGCGGATCCCACGGGGTGGCCTGGGCGGTGCCGGACAGCGCCACGTAATCGTCGCCGGCGCGCACCCCGGCGAGGTAGTCGGTGGCGGAGAACCGCCAGGGCCGCGCCCCGTGCCGTCCGATCACCGCCGCCGCGATCGACACGCCGGGCCAGTCGAAGTCCCCGTGGTACTCCAGCGACCCGCCGCCGGAGACGACCGCGGCGGCCAGCCGGTGGAACGCCGTCGATGGCCGCCCCTCCGCGCAGATAAGCGGGGATGACGACGCCCCTAGCGCCCCCGCCGCTCGCCGCAGCACCGCCGGGTTCTCGCACACCCGCACCGTCGCCGCCGGAACGGTCACCGGCATCGCCACGAGCTGCTGCAGGGTGACGTAGAACGGCACCCCCAGCGCCGCCGCCCCCGACAGCCACTCTCCCAGCCCCTTTCCGCGAGCCGGCAGGTTCAGCACCAGCACCCGGCTGGCCAGGTCATCGACGATTACCCCGGCCGCGTCCCACACCTCCCGCCGGTCCTCGGTCGACGCGGGCCGCGGCAGGTCCGCCCGCGACGCCAGCGCGCGCAACACGAGCGTCGCGAGCGTGGTCCCGTGGTCGAGCGCGTGCGTGTCGCCGGTCACCGCGGCGGCCAGTTCCGCGAGGCCGACCGGCTCCGCCCGCCCGTCGAGGGCCTCGAGTACCCGCACCGCCTGCCCGAGCCGCCGCTCGCAGGCGGCGTTGACCAATTTCGTCAAAACCCCATCCCGGCCGAGGTCCGCGACCCACCGCCGGTACCACTCGCGCGCGGCCAGAAAGCTTTCATCCGCCGAACGGATCATCGCGTCTCGCCCGGTCGCCAGCTTCTCCCGGGCTCGCGGCAGGTCGCGCAGCGGCGGACCGAGGCGCTCCAGCAGCTCGGCCAAGCCGTGCCCGGCCGCCTCCCGCACCGCCAGGTCCAGGTCGGCAAGCCGCACGGTCATCTGCCCCACGCCCTCGGGCCGGTACTGCCCGGTGACCCCGATGATCGCCTTCCGCTCCGCCTCGCCGGGGTTCCTGACGCTGACCGTGCCGCTCAGGTCGCCGCCGGTCCGCTCCAGCGACCGCCGCGCCGCGGCGAGCAGCCGCTTGTATTCCGGCCCGTCATAGGGACCCGGGCTCATGCCTGATCGGGCGGGTTGCGTGCCTGATCGGGCGGGTTGCGTGCCTGATCGGGCGGGCTGCACGCCTGATCGAACGGGTTGAGCGTGCGCACCCCGCACCGCCCGACGTCGGCGACGTTCCGGGTAACGAAGGTCCAGTTCCGTACCGACGCCGTGGCGGCCAGCAGCCCGTCGATGACCGGCAGCGGGTCGGGAACCTGCATCCGCGCCCAGGCGTCCGCGATGTCGGTATCCACTCCCACGATGCGGTCGTGGTAGACCGACAGGAGCCGGTTAAGCCAGCTTCCCAGCACGTCGGCCTTGACGGGATCCTTCCGGCGCGACTGCTCGATGCCCATCCGGATCTCGCCGAGGGTCAGGACGCTGAGGAAGAGCTGGCGCCCCTGGACGCCGTCATACCAGGCGGTGACGTTGGGGTCCGGGGAGCGCTTGCGCAGCTCGGACACCACGTTCGTGTCGAGTAGGTAGCTCACTGGTCATCAGCCCAGTCGATCTCCCGTGGCATGTCACGCTGCCTGGTCAGCTCAAGGCCCTCGAAGTCCGGCCCGGACCGCAGGAAGTCCTTGAAGTCCTGGACGTCCCCGCGAAGCCGGTGGAACTCGGCGATGTCGATCACCACTGCGATCTCCTCCCCGTGCCTGGTCACGATCTGCGGCCCGCTGCGATTCGCCGCGCGCAGCAGCTCGCTGAACCGCTGCTTCGCTTCCTGTACCTGCCAGAGCATGCCAGTCCACCGCTTTCTGTCTAGACAGTCCAGACGTTAGCATGCCCATCGATACGATGGTACGACCGAGGTCTGACATTCTTGACCGCACGATGGTCATGTGGTCATGAAGTCGACGGGTTGGTGTAGACCCGGCTGGGAGTGATGAGCACGGCGGCCCGTCGTTGTTCGGCCATCACCCGGTCGTAGGCTTCCCAGTCGTCATGCGTGCCGCCAGCGGCCGTGAAGATGTCGCGGAGCAACAGCCGTAGCGCTTCAGGCCCGACGCCGGGGTGCGGGTCGTCGGGGCCGATGATTTCAGCGTCTCCCTCGACGGTGGCCCATTGCCAGCCGGCGCGGGCGACGATCGTGGCGCGGGGGTCGGCGCGAAGATGATGCAGCTTGCGGGAGCCGCCGATCGCGACGAGCCCGACGACCGGCCCGCCCTGGAGCGGGTGCTCCAGGGCTCCGGCGTTGACCACCGACGACTGGATACGGCCGTCGCGGCGCGACGTGCTGAGCACGCACAGGCCGTGATCGAGTGGGATCAGTTCAGCAAAGGCGTCGAGTTCGGTCATGGTGGTGTCAGCCTTTCTCTCCGGCAGGTCGTCCGGGTGGGCCTGGTGAGGATGCGAGCGTGTCGATCCAGTGCTCTAGCCGACGGGCCTGGCGGGCCATCAGTTCGGGCTGTCCGAGTGCGTTGGCGAGCAGGGCGCTGCCCTGGTAGGTGGCGACCAGTTCGACCGCCAGGTCATGGGCATCACGTCGCCCCATGGCGCGGAACTGCTGTTCGGCCCAGTCGAGCGGGATCCGCATCAGCAGCGCGGCCAGCGGGTCGGCGCCCTCGGCCTGCTTGGCCAGCTCCGAGCCCAGCGTTCCGTACCGGCAGCCGTAGCGGGCGATCATCTCGCGCCGATCGGCGAGAACGCCCACGAGCGCCTTGAGCCGCGCCCTGGGGCTGCGATGCCGACGCTCCAGTTCCGCAAGGCCAGAGCGGAGCTGGTGTGCGTGCGCGTGCGCGATGGCGGCGACGATGTCGTCCTTGGCCTTGAAGTAGTAGTACAGGTTGCCCACCAGCACGCCGCTGCCGGAGGCGATGTCCGCCAGCGTGGTGCGCGCCACGCCCTTCCGGTACACCAGGTCGCACGCGGCCGCGACCAGCCGCTCGCTCTTGCCCGGCCGCGGAGCCGGCACCGCCTCACCTTCGGCTTCTGAGTCAGTTACCACACTCACATCATAGACACACCGCCACTCTGTTATTAGGTTGGTTACCCAACCAAAGAAGATCGGTGAACCAATAAGGAGAGCCAGGACATGCCGAGCAAGGAATGGTCCGAGCTTCGCGAGGTGTTCGCCTCGTGCGCGCCCAAGGCCATGGCAGCGACCACGGCAGCCGTCATGTCCATCAACCCGGAGATCGACCTGGGGGGCGCCGACCGGTTCTACGGCCTCACCAGGGAGCCGGCTGACGTCACCTATGAGGAGGTCACCGCGGCCGGCCTGGCCGCGATCTGGGCGAACCCGCTGGGATACGACAAAGAGCGGGTGCTTGTCTACTTCCACGGCGGCGGCTTCGTCAGCGGCTCGAAGGACAGTTACCGGAAAATCGCGGCGCACCTCGCCAAGGCGGCCGGCGTCCGCGCCCTGATCCCGGACTACCGGCTCGCGCCGGTGAACCCGTTCCCGGCGCAGATCGAGGACGCGCGGTCGCTGTATGACTGGCTGCTCGCCCAGGGCTACCGGCCGCCGAAGATCGCCTTCGCCGGCGACTCCGCGGGCGGCAACATCGCAACCGGTGCGGTGCTCGCGCTAAAGCAGGCCAACCGGCCGCTGCCAGCGGCGGTCGCCGCGTTCTCGCCGTGGTACGACATGGAGGCGAACGGGCCGACGTTCGACTCCAACGCAACCGCCGACGTGGCCATCTCCCGGCAGCTGGTACACGACTTCGCACCGCTGTTCCTCGGCGGGCGATCCCCAGCCGACCCGCTGGCCAATCCGCTGCATGCCGATCCGGCCGGCCTCCCGCCGCTGTGGCTGACCTGCGGCGGCGACGAGACCCTGCGCGGCAGCATAGAGCAGTTCGCCGCGGCGGCCGGGGAAGCCGGCGTCGAGGTCGTCCTGCAGATCGCGGACGGCATGCCACACGTCTACCAGCTGCTAGCCGGACGGGTACCCGAAGCGGACGCGAGCATCACCGAGACCGGGAAGTGGCTACGAGGAAAACTCGACGGCTGAACAGTCACGTTCGTGCTGGGCGGGGTCCTCAGGGACTGGTCGCCGCTGCCATGAAGATCGGCACGGCCGCGAACAGCCGGTCGGCCTCGGCTCGTTCCCGCTGATCGGCGATCCACGCGTCCGCCCGCATATGCGAGATCGCGCCGTGCTCGCGGCAAGTCTCGGCGAGGCGGATAAGTACCGGCAGGAACGAGGCGCCGGTGAACACTCCCGTGTGCACCTCCACCTCCACGTCGCGGAACCCGGCGTCCATGAGCAGGTTGCGATACTGGCGGGCGGCCCGCGGCGACGCTACCAGGTCGGCGCGCTCCCGCACGATAGTGCGGGTGAGCCCTGGGTCGCTGGAGTCGATCACGACCGTGTCCCAGTCCTGCCCGCACAGCACGATGCGTCCTCCCGGAGTGAGAACACGCCGCGCCTCGGCGAGCGCCCGCCCCGGTTCGGCCAGCACGTGGATGACCTTGTCGGCGCGGTAGCCCTCGGCCTCCCCCTCCCCGAGTGGCAGGGAGTACGCATCGCCGATGCGGAACTCGCCGTGCGGCCAGCGTTCCCGCGCCAGCGCGATCATCTGGTCGCTGACGTCGACTCCCAGCGCACGCACGCCCCGATCCGCCAGTTCGGCGACGGCTCGCCCGGCACCGCAGCCGACATCGACCGCGAGCGCGCCCCGGGTGACCCGCAGCAGCTCGTAGGAGCGGGCGCGCAGCCGGGCGGTGCCGGGATCCTCGTCGATGGCGTCGAGCTGCGGGATGAGATCCTTGATTGCTTCGCTTGACATGGGCCTCATACTGCGACTTCATGTCGACATGAAGTCAAGCGAGACCATGAGCATCGGCGAGGCCGCCGGGCACTTCGGCCTGGCGACGCATGTATTGCGCCACTGGGAGACCATGGGCCTGCTCTCGCCCGAGCGCTCGGCCGGAGGCCGCCGCCGGTACGACCGCTCCGACCTCCACCGGGTCGCGGCCATCCTGCTCTCCAGGGAGGCCGGACTCGCCCTGACCGACATCCGGGACATCCTGACGACCACCAACTTCAGGAAACGCCAGGAAATCACGCGCCGTCACTGCGATGAGCTGGCCCGGCGAATAGAGGAAATGCGGACTGCCCTGGACTTCCTCGAAGGCGGCTTGACCTGCGACTACGACAACATCACCGAGTGCCCCAGCTACCAGTCCCTGGTCGCCAGCCGGATGGCTCGCGCGTCCCGCACATCGGGATAATGGGCTGATCAGCGCCACGGCCATCGCGCCGCTCTGTCAGCAAGCGACCGCACGCAAGTGAGGCATCCGATGACATCCCCCGAGCGAACGACTCTCCCGGCGCCGGGCCGGCGGCAGCGCATCACGAGCTGGTTTCACCGGCACCTCGCCAACCCGGTGATGCGGCCCCTATCCCGCTACATTCCGGGCCAGGCGATCATCGAGACCACAGGGCGGCGCAGCGGGCTGCCGCGGCGCACCCCGGTCGGCGGCAAGGTCATCGACGGAAGCTTCTGGCTGGTCGCCGAGCATGGGCTTCGCTCGAATTATGTTCGCAACATCCAGGCCAGCCCACGCGTACGGATGCGTATCGGCGACCGCTGGCACAGCGGCACCGCGCACCTGCTGCCCGACGACGATCCGCGGGCCAGGCTACGGCGGCTGCCCCTGTACAACAGCTTCCTGGTCCGGCTCCTGGGCACGGACCTGCTCACCATCCGGGTGGACCTCCGCAGCCAAGATACGTGACGGCGCCATCGCTGCGGTGGGATTGTGTACCAGAGCATGAGCAGCGACGTCGCCCGCGTGGTTCTGTCGTTGAATACTTCCGCCTTAGATACTATCGGCATTGGAAGTATCTTCATGGATAGTATCTTAGGGGCAACAATGGCGGGTTTCGTGGGGCGGCGGCGTGAGCTGGCCTTGCTTAGCGGGCTGCTTGATGAGGTCAGGGGGCAGACTGGCGGGGCACGGCCGGGCAAGTGCGTGATCGTCCGGGGGCGACGGCGGATCGGCAAGTCCGCGCTGGTTGAGGAGTTCATCGAGCAGCAGCGGGTGCCTAGCGTGTTCTACACCGCCGAGATCGGGTTTGGCGGCGAGCCGTTGCGGGAGTTCAACGAGGCGGTGCGGTTCTCGGCGCTGCCAGACGCGCCCGTCTTCGCCGAGGCGGAGCCGGGGAACTGGGCCGCGGCACTCCGCCTGCTCGGCGGAGTGCTCCCTAGCGACCAGCCGAGCATCGTCGTCCTGGATGAACTGCCGTACCTGATGGACCCGGACGGAGCGTTCGAGAGCGTGCTGCAGCGCTCATGGGACAGGGAGCTGTCCCGCAAGCCGGTGCTACTGGTCCTTGTCGGGTCGGACATATCGATGATGGAGGCGCTCACTTCCTATGGCCGCCCGTTCCACCAGCGCGGCACGCAGCTGAAGGTGGGGCCGCTGAACCCGGCGGACATAGCAACGATGGCCGGGTTGCCCGCTGCCCAGGCCTTCGACGCCGCCCTGATCACCGGAGGGCTACCGATCATCTGCGCCCGGTGGCAGCACGGCGAGGATACGCGCACCTTCCTCGCCAGGGAGCTGGCAAACCCGATGAGCCCGCTGGTGATTTCCGCTCAGCTCTCGCTCGCCGCGGAGTTCCCGGACCAAGCGCAGGCACAGACGGTCCTGTCCGCGATCGGCAGCGGCGAGCGGACCTTCACCAACATCGCCCGTGCCGCCGGGGGCATCGCCCATTCCACGCTTACCCGCGCCGCCGGCCTGCTGATCAGCAAGGGCGTCGTGGCGGGGGAACTGCCGGTCAGCCTGTCCGCGTCGAAGGAGCGCCGGTACCGGATCACCGACTCCTACCTGAGGTTCTGGCTCGCGTTCCTCGGCCCGCACCTGGCCGAGGTGGATCGCATGCGGTCGGACCTGACCCTGGCCCGGATCGAGCGGAGCTGGACCGACTGGCGCGGTCGCGCCGTCGAGCCACTGGTCCGCGAGGCGCTCGCCCGCCTGCTGCCCGCCCAGGGCATCCCCTCCGCGCAAGTGATCGGCGGCTACTGGACGCGCAGCAACGATGTCGAGATCGACATCGTCGGCGCTGACCGGGAACCCATAGCCAGGCAGCTGCTTTTCCTCGGCTCGGTCAAGTGGCTGGAGACAGGTCAGTTCGACGAACACGACCTAGTCGAGCTTCAGCGCCACCGGGACCGGATCACCGCCGACCCGACCCCGCTCATCGCGGTCTCCCGCACCGGAGCGTCTACCACGCACGCGGACGCGGTCTTCACCCCAGCCGACCTGATTGCGGCCTGGTAACGTCCGGCGTGGTCAGTCTTCGTCGTCCTCGTCGTCGTCCGGGGCGGGGTCGGGCATGGTGGAGTAGAGGGTGGAGTCGGTGCCGAGGGGGGCATGGCGGGTGGGGCGGAAGCCGAGTAGCTCCGTCACCAGGGCGTCGTTGTCGGAGTAGCCGACGGCGGCGTCGATGAGCTGGCCGCCGTCCCAGAGCAGGAGCAGGGACGACGTCGTGCGCGTGGTCTTGTCGTGGTACATGTCGTAGTGCGCGATCATCGGGACCGTTGACGTGGTGACCCACAGGTCGTGGCCGGTCATGAACAGGTCCAGGTCGAACTTGACCGCCAGTCCGAACAGGTCCGGCTTGTACCGCTCGTCGATGCCCACGAACGCCTCGTCCAGGGCGATCATCCGCGGGCACTGGTCCTTCGCCGAGGAGTACAGGGCGTTCGCGGCGGCGAACAAGGGCAGGTGGATGGCGGCGGACTTCTCGCCCCCGGACATCACCGAGTGCTTGGCACGGGTCAGTCGCGCCTCCGGCTCGCCCGGCTTGATCAGCAGCAGCTCGAACGCGTGCCAGGACCGGTAGTCCAGCACGCTGGCCAGGGCTTCCCGGTAGGTAGCGCGCGGGTGGCCGGCCCGGTACTCGCGGATCATCTCGCGCAGCAGGCCGCGCAGCTCGGCCAGGCGCTCGGAACCGGGCGAGTCCCGCTCCAGCAGCCTCGACGCCGACCGCTGCAGGTCGGTGATCTTGTCGGACTGGGCCCACCGGATGCCGATCGAGATGCCCGACGACATCGGCTTGGACCTGGTGTCGGCGTTCATGTCGCGGGTCAGGTCACGGGCGGCGATCACCCTCGCGTGGATCTGCTGGGCAAGCGCGGCGAGCAGCTCGTCCTCCAGGACCTTGCGCTCCCGGTCTTCGAGCAGGACGCCCTGGTCGGCGGCTCGCTCGGCGATGCGGGTGGCGAAGGAGGCGACGGGCTTGCGGCCCTCGTCGTCGATCACGTGCACGGTGACGACGGCGCCAGGCTCCCAGTCGACGCGGTAGTCCTCGTCGCAGGCGGCCAGGGCCTCGGTGAAGTCCTTGAGCGCCCCCGACATCCGGTCCGCCGTGTTCTTCAGCGTGCCCTCGGTGACCTGCCGCCCGCCGCGGGTGGCGGCGGTGAAGGCGTCCAGGATGCCAGGAACCCCAGAGGGGAGAGAACGGATGGAAAGGAAGACAAAATCTGACATGTCGGAAATGTCCGAGGAAAGGGCGGGGCGGGCGTCAGCGGCGGAGTCAGTGTCAGCGGCGGGGTCAGCGTCAGCGGCGGGGCTTTCGCCGGAAGGCGAACCGGAGTCAGGGGGGGAGTCATTCGCGGGCGGCGCGGTGCGGGTACCGGAGGTGAGCGCTTCGGCGAGGGCGTCGCTGGCGCGGGCGGGGTCGGGCCAGGCGGCGGGGTCCGGCCAGGGATCGGCCAGATCGACGCCGACCAGGGGGCGCAGGTCGGGGCGGGCGTACTCGCCGAAGGACGCGGCCTGCTCGTGCAGCTGCGCGATCGCCTCGGCGAGCGACTGGCGCCCGTTGCGGAGATCCTGCTCGGCGACGGTCGCCTTGTCGTGTTCGGCCTGGACCTTGGCGTCGAGTTCGCGGTAGGCGCTCTCGGCTTCGCGGATCCGGCGCTCGGTGTCCCGGATCTGCTCGAGAACCTGCTGCACGTCGGCCTGCAGCGCCTCCTCAAGCGTGCGGAACTCCTCCTCCAGGGCCTGCTGCAGCCGGTCCGCCTCGTCGGCGGCGGCCTCGGCCTCGGCGTACTCCAGCCTGCCGCGCTCGATCGTCTCGGTGCGCTCGGCCAGGTCCTCTTCGGCCTGGGCGAGCTTGCCGCGCTCGGCGTGCAGGGCCGTGGCGGCGTGCTCGAACTCGGTGGCCGCCCGGGCGACCGCGTCGATCTCCTCGCCGCCGACGGGCATCCGGCGTTCGGCCGCGACCTGGCGGAGCTGCCTGCCCAGGGCATCGGCCTCGGCGATCGCGGTGTCCACCGCCTTCCGGGCG